>NZ_JBPMLP010000047.1:0-20094 GCF_054026695.1 Thermosulfuriphilus sp. | reverse complement strand
CCATGTAACCAAGGCCCTTTGAATTCTAAAAGCAAGCTCTTTAACTTATGTGATGAATTTCGTCCATATTGGTTCACTTCCGTAAGGTTTTCTCTCTAAAAATGAGTCTTGGGGGAACAAAACCATTATATTTATGAAAGCGTTGGTGCCCGGGGCCGGAGTCGAACCGGCACGGGGAGTTACCCCAGAGGATTTTAAGTCCCCTGCGTCTACCAGTTCCGCCACCCGGGCTGTCTCCTTGAGCATCAAGGCTTTTACCATGTTTTCTGTCCCCTGCAAAGCGGCAGTAATGTGATTGATTTTCAAGAAATTCTTTAATGGGTAGGATTTCTCTTTGGAGGGTGGATTTTTAAAGTCTCTTCAGGAAGGAGTCGAATAGTAAATATGTAAGAAGCCTCCTCTCTCTGCCCCACTCCTCAAGCCCCTGGGTCTTGGGCCTGGGGGCTTTTTTATAGAACACTAGTGGCCGCTGACAATATCTCCAATCTGGAAGATTGGGAGATACATGGCCACAATAATGCCTCCGATGGTGCCTCCCAAAAAGACAATCATGAAAGGTTCTATCATGCTCGTCAGAGCCTCCACGGTGGCATCCACCTCTTCTTCAAAGAATTCCGCCACCTTGTTGAGCATAGTGTCTAGGGCCCCGGTAGACTCACCCACAGAGACCATCTGGACTACCATGTGAGGGAAGATACCGCTTTCTTCCAGTGGTTCGGCGATAGAACGTCCCTCGGTAATGTTGGCCCGGACCTTGAGTATAGCTTCTTCCACAACCTTGTTGCCGGCAGTAGCTGCTGCTACCTTTAAGGCTTCGATAATGGAAACGCCACTGTTGATAAGGGTCCCCAAAGTGCGGGCAAACTTGGCTACGGCAACCTTACGGATCAGGGGGCCGAAGACCGGAAGCCTGAGAATTAGGGCATCAATCTGGCGACGCCCCCGCTCAGTAGCATAATATCTTTTAAAAATGATCACCCCCAGAATGATCCCGCCGATGATGGCCAAGATATAATTTTTAACAAAGTTGCTCATGGCAATGACGATCTGGGTGGGAAGGGGCAGGGCCTTGCCGAAGTCAGAGAACATCTTTTCAAAGACTGGGATGACGAAAAGGAGGATAATAGTGACCACAATAACAGAGATGGAGACCACAATGGCCGGATAGGTAAGGGCCCCTTTGATCTTCTTCTTAAGCCTTAGGGCCTTTTCCATGTAGGTTGCCAGCCGCATAAGTACCTCATCCAGGTTGCCACCCATCTCTCCGGCCTGGACCATATTGGTATAAAGATTATCGAAACATTTGTGCTTCTTGAGAGCCTCGGTCAGGCTCTGGCCGCCTTCAACGTCTGCCTTTATGGTCTGGATAATCTCTTTAAACGTCTTATTTTCCTGTTGCTGGGCCAGGGCCTCAAGGGCCTGGACTAGGGGGAGACCGGCGTTGATCATGGTGGCCAGTTGCCGAGTGAAGACCACCAGTTCTTTAGATTTTACCCCCGGCCGAAGAAATGGCAGATAGTCACTTAAACCTTTGGATTTTGGTTTGATCTTTACAGGAGTGATGCGTAACCGCCGCAGATGGAGGCGGACAAGCCTCTCATCCGGGGCTTCCATCTCCCCCTTTTTTTTGGTGCCATCAGGACCTTTGCCTACCCAGACATAAACAGGCAACTTTAGCCTCCAGAGATGTTTTTTTGAGGAAATCTCTATAAGAGATCGACCAAAAGGGGAGAATTCTTTAGGCTCAAAAATAAAAAAGGCGGGTCTTAGACCCGCCTGTTACCCCACTTAAAAGAGGCTTAGAAACTTAACTCAAAAGAGACATAGATGTTGTACATGTGGTCGATGGGGATAAACATGGTAGAACTAGAGATATAACCTTGGCTAGCAAATTCAGCAAAAAGCTCATTGGGATTTTTAAGTTCGGAGTCAATTTGACGGGGTTTGCCGAGCCAGAGGCCACTTCCTGTATAGTTGAACCAGAAGTACTGGAGACCAACCCGGAGTTGGGCCTTAGCGTACTTGTTAAGGGCCTCACCCACAGGGAGAGCCTGGATCCAGTAAACTTCACCTACATGGCCCCTGGTGGCCAGCTTGTTGAAGTAGATATCATCACTGCCGACCATAAACGGCATCCACCATTTGGAACCATAGTTGTACTCAAGGCCCAGCTTGGCATTGAACCGGCTGATGGGGATTCTGGTGCCCAGATAGACAGCCCAACCAGCCTTGGTACCCAGATCATCAAAGGTGGAGACAGCTTGGCTGACCGTCTTTGGTGGGGTGAAGTTTTTGCCTAGCATCAGATATGGGCCACCAAGAAGGGTGTAGTACATATAGAGCATGTCGCCATCATGATTAAGTGGCATCCCCATGTAGCCGTAGGTATCTGGATCCGTAATGGAGAGACCCACTGAGGCAAAGTAGTCAATCCCCTCGAGCCCCACCGCCGGGATATCTATTTTATGCATCCAGGTGGCCCCCAGCTCGTAGATATCGCCAAGATTATACTGAGTGGTTACAGAAAATGGGGTCCACTGATTAAAGAGCGGAGAAAACATATACCAGGAACCATCTGGGAAGCCCATTACCCCTTCGGCCTTAAAGAGTTGGACGACAAGGAGCATGTCCTTCTCTGGCTCATCAATAACATCCCAGACAAAGCCATAGAAATCTATATCGTCCTTAGCTCGGTCAAGAGGGGTCTTAAAGCCAGATTCAAATCCTCGGCCATAACAGAAGCGGATCCGGCCACGCCAGGGCCAGGAATACTGGAAACCAATAGTGGCTCCGTCGAAGGGAACATCGATATTGATCCCCGCCGGGCTGGCCTCCCGATTGTCAAGACCTTCACGCAGCTGGCTGGGGATGCCGTGGGTGGTCGGCCGGCGGCCAAAGGAGATCCACATGGGAAGACCGCCGACATTTACCCAGTTGAAGTAGGCCCGATCCACATAGAGGGCATTGTCGGCCGGGCGAACTCCGAGGGTAAAGTTGTTGGTTGTCGGCGGGAAAAGGCCCGGAGCAATATAGTCGTTGGTCATTCCCCAGATCTTATAATAGCTCAGCCTGACCTTGACATTGGTGTTCTCCGTAGGATTGACTTTGAAGTTGATCCGCATCCGGTTGGTATAGACGGTATCGTTATCTGTACTATGACTGGTTACAGCCCTTTCAAAACGACGCCTTAGTTCTGGATCAAGATTGATTTGACCATTAAACATAGCCGCATATGCTGACCCATAAACTCCTTTGCTAGCATCTTCAAACAGCGGTAGCAGGCCGAACATATAGCCATTTTCTGGTACGGAAGCACTGGCTATATCAACGCGGGAGCGGATATCTCCCCAAATTTTAAATTTGCCCATGTTGTCTTTGAACTCTTCAACGGCCTCAACGACTTCACTCTGTTCCTCTTGGGTCTCCTTGATCTCTTTGAGCTGGCTCTTTAAGGCCTCAAGCTCGCGGGTGAGTTGTTCAATGCGCCGCATGAGCTCCTCGGTGCTTGGGGCGGCTGAAGCCAGAGGAGCCAGCCCTAGGACAAAAAAGAGCATAAGGACCACACTCAACCAACGCCTCATAGGAACCTCCTATTTTTTAGGGTGATAATTATTGAGGATATCAAACCCTCTAACCTGGCCTTTTTTCTAGTGTCAAGGTCGATTTTTTTGCCTATTCTTAAAAAAACTAGACAAATCTCGTCCGAGGCTGGTAATTAATCCCCGTGGCTCTACTTCAGCTTTTAGAAAAAGTGAAATCCTTCCCGAATATTCATCAGGCCGGTATGATCCTCGTCCACAACGGTATTGTTAGGGCCTCAAGTCGGGATGGGCGTTCGGTAGTGGCCGTGAGGGTTAAGGTGAACCGGGAGCCTTTGGCCCGTCTCCTTGAGGCTGCCCGCCGACGCCCGGGGATCGTGGCTGTAGAGGCCGAAATCCGAGAAGGTGAGCTCACCGTGGGAGAAGATCTTATGTATCTAGTAATCGCTGGTGATTTTCGTGAAAATGTCATTTCCTGTCTTGCCGAACTGCTTGAGGCCATCAAGACTGAGGTTACGGAAAAGGAGGAAGTCTTTGGAGACTGAGGCCCGGGAGCTCATCGAAACCTGTCGTCGCCTTTATCAGAGGGGTCTTGTTGCCGGAAGTGAGGGTAATGTCAGCCTTAGGTGTGCCGACGGCCGTATTCTGGCCACCCCTTCGGGCAGGAATAAGGGGCTACTTGAGTCTAAAGATCTCTGTCTTCTTTCTGCTGAAGGGGGCCATCTCTCTGGCCCCAAAGCCTCTTCAGAAATGGCCCTCCATCTCCAAATATATCGCCTAAGGCCGGATGTCTCGGCCATTATCCATACCCACCCTCCCTATGTTCTGGCCCTGACCATTGCTGGTTTCAGTCTGACCGAGCCCCTCTTGGCCGAAGGAGCTCTCTTTTTTAAGGATCTAGAGCTGGCCCCCTTCGCTGTACCAGGAACAGATGAAGTTCCGGCAGTGGTTGCTCCTCTCATCCGGCGGACTAACGTCGTTGTCCTTGAGCGACACGGTCTAGTGGCGGTGGGGAAGGGGCTTGAGGAGGCCTTTAATCTTACTGACATGCTCGAACATCTTGCCAAAACTTACTGGTTGACCTACGCTCTCAATCCTCAGGCCAGACCTTTAGGGATTGAGGAGCTTGATCGTTTAAGGCGTTTTCATCCATGGCAGAGATAAAGGCCCCTGTTACGGCCACGGTAGTTGAGCTTCGAGCATGGCCAGGCAAGCTTGTTGAAGCCGGGGAGGAGCTGGCCCAACTTGAAGCCATGAAGGTCTATATTCCTATACAGGCCCCCTGTCGAGGCCGGATTGAGAGAGTTTGGGTCAAATCAGGGGAGGTAGTAGAAAAGGACGCCCCCCTGATGACTATTGTCTGCATGCAGGTCGATTAGTTGGACAAGGATATATTTATTAAGGATATTAAGTTATGGTTAACAAGATTGCTGTGGTCGGGCTGGGTTATGTTGGACTCCCAGTGGCCATTGAGTTCGGTAAAAAAATTGCCACTATCGGTTATGATGTAAGCAAAGAGAAGATCATCGCCTACAAAAAGGGAAGGGATCCGGCCGGTGAGATTGATTCTAGCGAGTTTGCTATGGCCAGATATCTTGAGTTTACGGCAGATCCTTCTCGCCTCAGAGAGGCCGACTTTATTATCGTTGCCGTTCCGACTCCGATAAACATCCACAAGCTTCCCGATCTGGGTCATCTTATTTCTGCTAGCCGAACCATTGGGGCCAATCTGTCTCCGGGGGCTATCGTCGTCTATGAGTCCACCGTCTACCCGGGAGTAACGGAGGAGATCTGTTTGCCGGTACTGGAGGAGGCCTCGGGCCTTAAAGCAGGAGTTGATTTCAAGGTGGCCTATTCTCCGGAGCGAATCAATCCTGGAGACAAAGAGCACACCCTTGCCCGAGTGGTCAAGGTGGTGGCCGCTCAGGATGAAGAGACTTTAGAGGTTGTTGCCCGAACCTATGAGATGGTTGTCGAGGCCGGAGTCTATCGGGCTCCGAGTATCAAGGTAGCTGAGGCGGCCAAAGTGATTGAAAACACTCAGCGGGATCTCAATATTGCCCTCATGAACGAACTGGCCATTATTTTTAACCTTATGGGGCTAGATACTCTGGAGGTTCTGGAGTGTGCTGGCACCAAATGGAATTTTTTGCCCTTCCGGCCAGGTCTTGTAGGGGGGCACTGTATTGGCGTAGATCCTTACTACTTGACCTACAAGGCCCAGGAGTTGGGCTATCATCCTCAGGTGATTCTAGCCGGCCGCAGGATTAACGACTCTATGGGGGTCTATGTGGCCCAGAAGACCATTAAGGAGATGATCAAGGCCGGCATTCGCGTAGATGGGGCCCGGGTGGGGGTGCTAGGCCTTACCTTTAAGGAGAACTGCCGCGATATTCGCAACACGCTGGTGATCGACATCATCCTGGAACTTCGTGAATATGGCATCGAACCAGAGGTCCATGATCCTTTAGCCGATCCTCGGGAGGCTGAAAGACTCTATGGTTTAAGGCTTTACCCTTCACCTCCTCTGGGTCTTGATGCCGTAATCCTGGCCGTAGCCCACGATGCCTACCGGGAGCTTGGCCCCGAAGGACTGATCTCTACCTTGCGTCCAGGCCGGGGAGTAATCATAGATGTTAAGGGCCTTTTTGGCCCTTCTGACTTTGCCAGGTCTCCTTATCGCTACTGGCGGCTTTAAGGGGTCAAGGAGGTGGGGACAATGGCACAGGTATTGGGCCTTACGGATGAGGAGAAAATTACCCTTTTGAAAATTGCCAGGCAGGCAATAGCTGCCCGTCTTGAGGGTCGCCAGCTGACCTTTCCAGAGATAAGCTCTCCCAAGCTTAAGACCTCCCTTGGGGCCTTTGTCACCCTTCACATCCGGGGGCAGCTTCGGGGCTGTATCGGGACCTTTTTCCCCCAGGGGCCTCTTTATCAGACTGTAGCCCAGATGGCTCAAGAGGCGGCCTTCTCTGATCCCCGTTTCCCGCCCTTGAGCCGGGCAGAGTTTCCCCAGATAGACATCGAAATCTCTGTCCTTTCCCCTATGGAAAGGATCCGAGGAGTGGAGGAGATTGAGGTGGGGCGCCATGGGCTCTATATCATCCGAGGGCTTAATCGAGGAGTGCTCCTCCCCCAGGTAGCCACAGAATATGGCTGGGATCGTTATACCTTCCTTGACCATACCTGCCTTAAGGCCGGGCTTCCTCCGGGGTGCTGGCAGGATCCGGAGACCGAAATTTACGTCTTTACGGCTGAGATCTTCTCCGAGAAGGAGTTTGGTCTGGCCGAAGGGGCCTGAGGCCCCTTCGGCCAAATTTTAGTTCTGGGTGGCTTTATTAAGGATATACTTTTTTAGAAATTCGAACTGCTCAGGGGTTAAAGAGACCCTTATCTGGTGCCTCTTAAGGATAGCTTCCCATTCTTTAGGACTCCTTTCCTGGGGGCGGAAATGTCGATGGCAGGCCCCGCATTCTTTTAAATAATAGGCTTTGCCCTGGGTAACTTCCATATCTCTCTTCTGAACTTTGGGAGACAAAGTGCAACCCAAATTGAGACTTAGACCAATTATCAATAAAGCGATGAAAAAAAATTTCTCCCTCATGGTGACCCTCCTAGAATTGCCAGCCAACGCCGAGGTTTATCATGTCTGCGGGATCTGGTCCGTCGGATTTTTTGACTTGGTAATCGATCTTTAGGACCAGATTAGGAATAGGATAAAAATTGAGGCCAAAGGTCCAATCGAAGCGGTCCCCTGAAGGGTCCCGGAGGACGCCGCTGGGCATGGCGTGCTGGGTGTCGTAGTCATCATAGCGGACAAAAAACACAGCCTCGGCTCGACTGAGACGTCCCCTTTTGAGAGACTCTGGCAGGATGTGAAGACCGGCCTCAAGATAGTAACCGAGCATCTCTTTCGCTACCCCTTGGGGGAGACCTTCAGTTTCATCGAGCCTTATGAAAGCCAGGGCTCCTCGGAGATCAAACCTTCCAAGGGAGAACTCAAAATCTCCTGAATAGATACCGATCTTGCCGTCAATGCCGGGATCCCTGCCCTGATTGCCATTGTCTACTCCGCCGTAATAGAAGGAAGCCCCGAGCCTTAGGCCGGAGATTGTCTCTGAGGGAATGATCATCCCGGGATAAAGATCGATCCGACCGGTGAGAACGGGGCTATTGAGGCTTGGTCTTTCTTTTATGCGTCCTTTGCGGATCCCCAGAACAGGATCAAACTTGGAGCCATCAAGGCCGCCGACAACATAGAGCTGATAGCGGATCGCCGTTCCTAGGTCTCCGAAGACACCGGCTCCATCTGAGCCCCAGGTGGTGGGGATAATGTAGGTATCAAAGGCCGGCCGTTCGACTCCATAGAAGGCCGGAGGTTCATGGCGGAGGTTTATTATTCCCAGGGGGGTTAGGATTCGGCCAATCCGGAAGTTTAAGCGAGGGTGGACCAAAAAATCCACATAGGCTTGCTCGATGGCCAGTTCTCCATCGTCGCCTTCCACGTAGGCATGTTCTAATTCAATCTCCGATTGGAATTTAATCCAGGAGGAGAAGTCATAGCCCAAGTAGAGCACCAGACGGTGGATATCCATCTGATCGTTAGAATTGCCCTGAGAATCCTTGCCCTCACTGATGTTGGCGTGGATCTCCCCGTAGCCGCCAACACTGAAGCGACTTTCCTCTTTGGATAGGCGTCTTTCTTCAAGAAGCCTCTCGACCTTTTTCTCAAGAATCTCAAGACGTTCGGTCTCGCTGAGTTCAGCCCAGGAGTAGGAAGCAGTCAGCAAGCAGAAAAAGATCAGTAGTCCTTTAAGGAACACCTTCATGAAGACCTCCTTTTAGAAAATTTTTCTAAGACTCTTTAGCAATCATTGAAGAAAAAAAAAGAATCTCCTCAGGCCATGGGGGAACACCTCCTTTCCGTGGTCAGGTGGTTTTACAATGGGCTCCCTAAGAAGACTGCGACTAAGTATCAGTAAGGATTATCCTTGTCAATGGTGGAGTTTTGCTTGTCCCCCTTTAGGGAAATAGAAAATTCCCGCTGCCCTGGGCAGGGTGTTTTCCTTGCCGAAGGTCTATATCCGGCCTATATTGGCCAGGGAATCTTTGGCTCTAGGGAGGTTTGATGATCGAAGAGACGCAGCCTCTTCTTTTGATCATCCTTGATGGCTGGGGGTGGCGGAAGGAGGTCAGAGGCAACGCCATCCTTCTCGGTGGTACCCCTAACCTTGATCGTTTCCGAAAAGAATATCTCTTTACCCTTCTTGAATGTTCCGGGGAGGCGGTAGGTCTTCCTGAAGGGCAGATGGGGAACTCTGAGGTGGGCCATCTCAATATTGGGGCCGGTCGGATCGTCTATCAGGATCTTACTCGGATAAACAAGGCCATTGCTGATGGATCCTTCTTCAGGAACAAGATCCTCCTTGAGGCCTTTTCTCGGGCCCGGATGAGTGGGGGAAAGGTTCATCTTCTGGGGCTGGTCTCTGACGGTGGCGTCCATAGTCATATCGAACACATCTACGCCCTGCTGAAAATGGCCAAGGATCAGGGGCTCTGCCAGCGGGTTTTCGTCCATGCCTTCACTGACGGCCGTGACACCCCTCCTGACAGTGGTCTGGGCTACATTCGTGAACTCAAGGAAAAGATGGCTGAACTTGGCTGTGGCCAGATTGCCCTTGTCTCTGGCCGTTATTACGCTATGGATCGGGACCGACGCTGGGAGCGGACCGAGCTGGCCTGGCGGGCTATGGTCCTGGGGGAAGGGCCTCAGGCCGAAGATCCCCTTCAGGCCGTAAAAGAAGCCTATCTGGCCGGAGAGACTGACGAGTTCATCCGGCCGACGGTCATCGCCCCGCGGGGGAGACCGGCGGCCCTGATTGAGGACGGCGACGTGGTTATCTTTTTTAACTTCCGGGCTGATAGGGCTCGACAGTTGACCCTGGCCCTCACCAAAGAAGGCTTCAAGGAGTTTAAACGCCCCTCTTTTCCGCACCTGGCCTACTTCGTCTGTATGACCCTTTATGACGAGGCCTTTGAACTTCCTGTGGCTTTTCCGCCGGAGCATCTACACCGAATTTGGGGCGAGGAGGTCAGCCGGGCCGGCATCCGTCAGCTTCGGATTGCCGAGACAGAAAAATATGCCCATGTGACTTATTTCTTCAATGGGGGCGATGAAACTCCCTTTCCTTTTGAAGAGCGTAAACTGATCCCCTCTCCTCGGGATGTGCCCACCTATGATCTCAAGCCGGAAATGAGTGCCTATCAGGTTACCGAGGAGCTAATTCGGCGCCTCAAACAGGAGGACTATGGTTTTGTGGTGGTGAACTTTGCCAACGGCGATATGGTCGGCCATACTGGGGTGCTTGAGGCCGCTATTCGAGCCGTTAAGGTGGTAGATGACTGCGTCGGACGGGTAGTTGAGGCCTTCAAGAAGTATCGAGGAGGGCCGGTAATCGTTACTGCCGATCATGGGAACTGTGAACAAATGCTGGACAACTCCTCTCCTCATACGGCCCATACGGCCAATCCAGTGCCGTTCTACCTGCTTGATGAGCGTTTTAAGGGATCTCGTCTCCGCCGAGGGATCTTGGCCGACATTGCTCCCACTGGGCTTTTTCTTATGGGGCTGCCTGTACCTCCAGAAATGACTGGTCAGGTGCTCATTGAGGGGCTTTGATTCAGGCTACGGTTTTAAAAACCCCGGCCCGGCGTTCATCGGCGGCTCCTTCAAGCCGGCTATTTACCAGATGAACTCCGCCAAAATAAAGATCCTTGACCGGCCAGAGATTGAAGGGCCAGGGAAACTTCTCGAGGATTCTTTGAGGGATACCAGGTTCGGCCTGGAGAATCTCTCCGTCGAAGTGGGCCCGTGGGGCAGAGACGGCCCTGGCTGGCTCAAGGCCGAAGTAGGTCAGGTTGGCAATCACCTCAAAGATGGCCGATCTAATCCGTTTGCTCCCTCCGCTACCAAGGGCGGATTTTACCCCCTTAGAGATGAGGAGGCTGGGAGCCATCATGGAAGAGACCCTTGTCCCCGGCGGGTCAACAAAAAAACCACGGGGGTGGAGATCGTCTTCGCCCATGATGTTGTTAAGGACAATTCCCGTGCCGGGGGCCAGATAGCCTGAGGCCTCCCCAAAGGTCATGGTCAGGGCTGCCAGGTTTCCCTGGCCATCGGCAACACTGATGTGGGTTGTGCCTCGGCTGGCCTTGGGGGCCTGGAGGAGTCCAAGGATGACCTCTGGCTGATCCTTAATGCTCGTCTCTCTTAAGACGTGGGCCTCATAAAGGCTTTGGACCAGGGCCCGAAGGTGTCCCTCGGAGAGAAACTCTCCTCCAGAGAAAAATTCCTCAAAGAGTTTGAGGGACAAAGCGACCATGCCACCCCCAAAGGCCGGAGGGGGGTTAGTAAGGAGAAGCCCTTGAGAGAACTCAAATCTCAAGGGCTTTCTACAGATGACTTCATAGGAAGAGAGATCCTCTCTGGTCAGCAGCCCTCCACCTTTCTCCATCATGGATTCTAGCGCCAGGGCAATCTCTCCTTGGTAGAATGAATCCAGGCCTTCAGGCAAACTTTCTAAAAAATCCGCCAGCTCTGGGTTCTGGAGTATCTCGCCGGCCTTAGGGGGCCTCCCCTGAGGGCAGAAGATGGCGGCCATCTCGGCGGTGGCCTTGATGATGGGCTCAAGGATACTAAAACAGTAGGCCTGAAAGGCATCGACTACAAAACCATTCCGGGCAAAGTGGATGGCCGGAGCCAGGACCATCTCGAGGGGGAGACTTCCCAGATCCTGATGGATCTTAAGAAGCCCCTTTAGGGTTCCGGGGACGGCTACCGAGGCCAGTCCGATATTGAAATCCTGGCTTGAGGCTGCAAAGTGAACAGTGACCTTCTGAAAGTCTTGTGGTTTCCTCCCCTTTGCCCCTCGACCAGGGGTATTAACAAAGAAGTCGTAGACCAGGGTCTGGCCTTTTGAGGCTAGATGGACCAAGGCGAATCCACCGCCTCCCAGGCTAGTCAGAGCGGCTTCGGCCACTCCAGAGGCAAAAGCCGCAGCTACCAAGGCATCGAAGGCATTTCCTCCCCGGGCCAGGATCTCTTCGGCCGCCCTGGCCGTGTGGCTATTTCCACAAGCGATAGCCCCTTTCATCTCCAAAATTCCTCAAATATCGTCTGAATAATCTCTTTAAAGGGAGCCCCAGCTTCATAGAGGGCTAGCATCCGGTGGGCCCCAGTGCCTCGGCTCAAAATCTCCCAAAGGCTCTCAATATAGGGTTGGCTGATCGGATCTTCAAGTTCAAGGGCCATGCGGCCAAGGGATTCGGCCTCCTCCTTGAAGGAGCTTCGTCTTAATCCAGGAGAGATGTAGATCCCCTCGAGGCCATGGCGGCCAGCCTGCCATTTGTTGTAACGGATAATTTCTAACGGAGGCCGTGGCGGGGGAGTCTCTTTTCGGCTGAAGATTACGGCCAGGGCCCAGGTCAGGGCAACAAGGCACAGGATGTCCTTATAGCGGGTAGGAACATCGTATATCCGAATCTCCACCGTCCCGAAATCTGGATGGAGCCTTATATCCCACCAGAGGTCCCTTACAGAGTCGATCACCTCGAGACGGCAGAGGAGATCTACCAGTTCGGAGAATTCGGACCAACCCTCAAAGAAACGCGGCAGGCCAGCCAGGGGTAAGGCCTCGAAAAGTTTGCTCCGGTAAGAATAAAGGCCACTGGGTTGCCCTTCATAAAAGGGCGAAGAGGTCGAAAGGGCCAGAAAGACAGGAAGGAGGGGCCTTAACCAGTTATAGACCTTGACAGCCATCTCAGTGCTTTCCATTCCGAGGTGGATATGGAGCCCCTGAGCGATGAAACGCCGTCCAGGTAGCTGAAGCTCATCAAAGATGCGCCGATAGCGGGGATGGTCCCAGACCTTTTGTTCTTTGGCCAGGGAGAAGGGGTGGAGGCTGGCTGGCCAGAGAAGGAGCCCCTTCCCACGGGCTAGATCAAAAAGATAGGCCAAAGTTTCCCGGAGAAATTCGTCCACTTCAGAGACATTCAGACACACCGGTGTAACTAACTCCACCATGGAAGAAAGGGCCTCTGGTTTTATAAGGGGCCCCAGTTTTTCCTGGGCCAAGTGGTAAATAAGAGGCCCTTCGGGGGAAAGGGCCAGGGTCTGGGCGTCGAGGACCTGGAGTTCGATCTCTACGCCCAGACTAAAGGGAAGACTTTTGGCAAAGGTCAGGCCCACGGTTTAGCTCCTCTGGCGGGAAAGGCTTCTTAGAGCCACTTCGGCCACAGTGGCCAAAAAGGATGCCCCGACAGGAAGTACGCCCTCATCGAAATCAAACCTGGGGCTGTGGGCCGGGATACCTTCAAGGCCAGTCTTGGCTGCCCCAAAGCGAACAAAACATCCCGGAACCTTGCGCAGATAAAAAGCAAAGTCTTCTCCTCCAAGGCTAGGATGTGGTTGACGAACTACCCCCTGAGGCCCAACCACCTTCTGGGCAGCCTCTCTGGCCCAGGCCGTCTCTGCCGGGCTGTTGATTACTGGAGGATAGCCTTCTTTGATCTCTATCCTCACCCGGGCTCGGTGGAGATCCCCTACGGCTTTGGTAATACGCCTGAGGCCTTCGTGGATCCGGCGGCGGATGTCCTTATGGGTGGAGCGGATGGTCCCCTCAAGGAGGGCCTCTTCGGCGATGACGTTGTGGGCTGACCCTCCAGAGAATCTACCCACGGTAACCACACAGGGATAGGCTGGATTGACCTCCCGAGAAACAATGGTCTGGATGCTCATGACCAGAAGAGAACCCACTACAATGGCATCGATGGCCTCATGGGGCCAGGCAGCGTGGCCTCCGCGGCCGAGGACAGCGATGGAGAAGGTGTCGGTGTAGGCGCAGATAAGGCCTTCGTTTACGGCGATCTCCCCGACCTTGAAGTGTCTGTCAATATGACCACCGAAGATGGCTGCTACCCCTTTGAGGGCCCCTTGGCGGACCATCTCTCTGGCTCCAGCCCCCTTTTCCTCAGCGGGTTGAAAAATGAGCCTTATCCGGCCAGGAAATGGTCTTTTCCGTAGAAGAGCCGCTGCTCCAAGAAGCATGGCCACGTGACCATCATGGCCACAGGCGTGCATCAGCCCAGGAACTTTGGATGCAAAGTCAAGTCCGGTCTCTTCTTTAAGGGGCAGAGCATCCATGTCGGCCCTTAGGGCCACTGTAGGGCCCGGGCCACCGTCTATCTCCGCCAGGACACCCGTCTTGGCGATCCCTTTCTGGTGGGCAATGCCAAGCTCTTGGAGCTTGGCGGAGATCAACTCGGCGGTTCGTTTTTCTTCATAAGCCAACTCCGGCCAGGCATGGATGGCCCGCCGGATCTCTACCATCCAGCTGATAAGATCCGGATCCATGGGTCTCTAATCCCTGGAGGGAAGCTGAGGGGGCATACAACCATCGCCCTCCTCACCGGCAAGGTTTTGGCCTTTGTCCTCACGGATAAGCTTTGCAATCAGGGCCTTGGGGATGGAGACCCGGATGACTCCCCGGAAATCTCCTACTTTGTAGCCTGTAGCTTTATCCTGGGGATAGAGCCTCTTTAAGGTTTGGGTGATCTCCTCCGGCATCTCCCGAGGATCTCCATGGCAGAGCAGACACTCACTTCTTACCAGAATGGGTTTGTAGTAGCGGTAGTAGGGCTGCTCGTCTTCTGTGACCTCTTGGATATAAAAAGGAAGAAGGATCTTCTTGCCTCGGTAGATCCATTCCAAGAGATCCAGAACCTCTTTTTCGTATTCATCCGGAGCATCGGCTGGATTGCGCCACTTGAAAGAGGTTCTTTTGATCTTGATTCCCGGGCCCAGTTTTTGGCCCATCTTGCGGGTCAGATCCTGGGCTACCGTGGCACACACAGAGATGGCTGCGGCCGGATCCCCTTCTTCCATGGCCTGAATGAGCTGGGATTTTAGGTTTTTCATCAGCTCCATGGCCGCCCGTTCTCCTATTTGGAGGACTTTTTCGTTTGTTTGGGCCCCTGCCAAAGGCAGAGAGCAGAAGAAACAGATCAAGAGAAAAGATAGGAATCGAGTCATCGCCTCCCCCCTCTCCAAAAATTCTAAAGGCGCCTTTTATCATATCTGATAAGGATAGTCAGCCCGATCTGCCTCAAGATCTCGATAAAAAGTCCAGATAAGGCCAGGAATCCATGCTAAAATGGAATTAATGAAGGTAAAAAAGGTTGATTTTTTCCGTAGCGTTACCCGCCTTCAAGATCTTCCTCCGGAGCGTTTCCCAGAGGTCGCTGTGGCTGGTCGCTCTAATGTGGGCAAGTCTTCTCTTATAAATCGTCTTCTCAGACGCCGGGCAGTGGCCCGGGTGAGTTCTACTCCTGGCCGGACCAGGGCCCTTAATTTCTTCAATATCGATGACCGGCTCTATCTGGTTGATCTTCCGGGCTACGGGTTTGCTAAAGGGCCGCTGAGGGAGCGGCTGGCCTGGAAGAGCTTGGTTGAGGGATACCTTTCCAGTCGGCAAAGTCTCCTTTTGGTACTGGCCATTTTTGATATTCGCCGCCGTCCAGACGAGCTTGACCTGGCTCTTATTGACTATCTTCAGGGGCTTAAGTTCTCTTTGGTAGTTGCCCTTAACAAGATAGACAAAGTCAATCGAGCCGAAAGACTCCGGGCTAAGAAGATATATTTGGTTGACTTTGGTCTTCAGCCAGAAGACGTCTATCTTATTTCCTGCCGCACAGGCGAAGGGATAGACTCCCTGCGGGGGCGAGTATTTGCGGCTTTACGATAGAATTATTCGGCGGCCAGTTCGATCCGTTCTTCAGACCCCTTGAGCAGGGCCAACATTAAGGAAAGGTAGTCTCTTACATGTCTGGTGATCAGGAAATTGTCCCGGACAAACTCTCTGGCCTTTCGGCCCATCTCGGCCCGTCTTTCCGGATAAGACAAAAGATACCGGATCCTTAAGGCTGCCCCTTCTGGGGTGCGAACGAGGAAGCCAGTGTGGTGATTAACCACCTGTGATCGGATACCTCCCGTATCTCCTCCAATGACTGGTTTTCCCTTCCACATACCTTCAGTTACCGTGAGGCCGAAGCCCTCCTTGATGGATTTTTGCATGATTACATCAGCGGCCCTCTGAAGGGCGTTAATGGTCAGGTGTTCATCAGGAGGAAGGAAGAGGATTCGGATGTCGGGGTCGTCGAGGGCAGCGGCCTTGACCTCTTTTAAGACGATTTCTCCTTCTGGATCGTCGGCTGCTCCTCCTCCGGCCAGAACCAGCTGGACGGGGGTAAACTTTCGGGCCAGCCGGACGGCCCTGATGACCCCCAACGGATCCTTGAAGCGGTCAAACCGGGAGACCTGGACTATTAGAGGCTTTTCCTTGGTGAGTTTGAAGCGCTCAAAGATCCGATCCACCTCCTCTTGATCAAGGTTGACATTTTTAGGGCTTAAAGGATCAATACTCGGAGGAATAATATATTGGAGATTAGGAAGAGGCTGCGTGAAATCGGGCATGGAGAAGATGGTCGCATCATACTTGGAGACAATATCCCTTAAGTAACGCCAGACAGGACGGTGGGGTCGGGAGAGATCGATATGACATCGCCAGATCCATTTACCTTTCCGGTGGGGAAAGAACTCTATGAGGGGGGCTGGCTGGGGGTCGTGGATAAAGACAAAATCAGCATCTTCCAGGACTGGTCTTAAGATTTCGGCCTGTTGGGCGTTTATTTCTTGATGAACTCGGAGGGCGCTTTCGCTGATGTCCTGAGGAAAACCCTGAAGGGCATTGTGCATAGCCTTGGTTACCCGGAAGAAGTTTTCATCTCCGCTGATCACTTCCCAGCGTATATTGAGTCCCAAAGCCTCCTTGATAGCAGTAAGGCTGTTTAGAATCTCGGCCACCCCTCCTCCGTAACGGGTGGAATTAACATGGATGACTCGAGCTCCAATCAAGGCTCCAGCTAATTGTTTCAGCTGGTCAACTACGTCTGCCCCGGCAATCTCACGATAGCGAAGGAGGATTTCTTCAGTCACGATTGCCTCCTAGAGAAAAAGTCCTTGAAGACTTGGCAGAGCTGTTGTCGGAGTTCGGTGAGGGTAACGAAATAGGGGTCAATCCTGGCCAGTTGTAGGATGAGTTCTTGGTACTCTGGGCCAAAGGCCATCATCCAAGCCCTAAAGTCGTCAGTGTTGTCGATGGTTCTTCTACGGGCGTCAATGAAGTGGTAAAAGATGCTCCCTGCCGACATCCCGGCTACGGCCTCAGGTAGCTCTTCCGGGCGAGAGAGACGGCGATTGGTGTCAAGGACCACTATCTGGCTGCGAACAAAGTAAAAAGGGGTCTCAGCTTTGAGCCAGGGGATATATTCGGTCTCATCCATTCGCTCCTCAATAGTGTCAATGAGTTCCTGCCGCAGTGATTCAAGATCTGGGTAGTCTTGGGGATCGATGATATTTAAACGTTCAGCCAAGATCTGGTCATGGAGGGCCCGGTGGGCCCAGGCGGCGAAGTCGTTGTGATATTCGGGGTGTTCAAAGCTCGGACGCAGAAGTCGCCCCCAGAAGTGATGATACAGACATCCTGAATGGACCCGCCGAAGATCATCCAGAAGTTCGGCCAAAGAGTGCGATTTTTCTCCAGTAGATATAGAAACCAGAGCACAGTCTTTGATCAAGAAAGGGTAATCAGCCATCTCCCCGTTGGGCATAGGCTAACTCCTTGAGCAGTCTTCTGGCCTCCCGGGAGGATTCAAGGTTGAATCGGGCCCGGGAAGGTTCAAGGCCTATCTTTATTGAATAGGCCGACTCGGGCAGGACATCGAAAAGGTCTTCATCGGTCCAGTCATCCCCCATGGCCAAGATGAAATCCCAGGCCTTGGGAACCAGCCAACGAAGGGCCGCTCGGCCTTTGTTAATGTTAGCCGGTTTGACCTCGATGACTTTGTTTCCTTCAAGAACCATAAGGTTAAAATTCTCTGTCAGGTTGACCAGGGCGTCTTTCAGTTCTCTGGCCCGAAGACTTCCAAGTTCAGGGTCGGCCATCCGATAGTGCCAGACAAGAGAAAATTCCTTTTCTTCGATTAGAGAGCCCGGGGTTCTGTCCATGTAGAGCTCGAGTATGGGCCGGATGGCTTCCTTCCAGTCCTGTTTGAGGGGTTCGATCATCTCCCAGTCTCCCCCTGCCTCTTTAAACCAAACTCCGTGTTCGGCTACCAGATCGACCTTTACGTCTCCCAACCAGTCCTCCATGGTTCGTCGATCCCGGCCGCTGATAATAACCACCTTGTTGCCGACCTCGATCAATCCGCTGAGGATGCGCTTAAGCTCTCCATCCGGTCTGGCAAGCTCTGGACGTCCGGAGAAAGAAACCAAAGTGCCATCGTAGTCGAGAAAGAAAAGTCTAGCTTTAGCAGCCAGATAATCTTCCATAAGTTTCCTTCTGGTCTCCAAGGAGAGCTTTCGCGCCTCTCTTTGATGTTGCATCTCCTGGATGTGCTTCAGGCGGTCCAAGAACTCCCCTGTCCATCGATAAATATCGTAACGTTTGAGGCGTTCCTTGAGCCGTCGGAGCCTGTCGGCTTGTTCGGCCTCATCCATCTCGAGGGCCATGGCTAAGGAGTCGGCCACCTCCTGAATGTTGAAAGGATTAACGATCACCGCCTCGCCCATCTCTCTTGCTGCCCCGGCCATTTCGCTGAGGATAAGGACCCCTTGGTCGGTGGTCTTGGTGGCTACAAACTCCTTGGCAATCAGGTTCATACCGTCGCGAAGGGGGGTTACTAAGGCTACTTCAGCTAGGTGATAAAGGGCTGTCAGGGTAGAGAAGGGAAGTGAGCGATAAAGGTACCAGATAGGAGTCCAACCTAAGGTTCCATGTCGGCCGTTTATTCTGCCAATAAGCTCATCGACCTCGCGTTTGAGCTGAATATAATGCTCCACCTTGGTCCGTGAGGGGACCCCTACCAGGACTAGAATGACCTTCTCCCGATATTTGGGATAGCGTTCCAGAAAGAGATCAAAGGCCGCCAGCCGTTGAGGGATGCCCTTGGTGTAATCCAGACGATCTACCGAGAGAATGACCTTGCGTTCTCCGATGCGACGTCGCAGGCGTCGGATCTCCGCCTGGACATCTGCCTGCTTAGGGGCCCCGGAGAAACGGCCAAAGTCTATCCCCATGGGGAAGGTATCTACCTTGGCCACCCGATTGTCTATGTGGACGAGACCCAGGCTGTGATCTTTGCCGAGTATCCGGCGGACACAGCTTAGGAAATGCCTAGCGTAGTCATAGGTGTGGAAGCCGATCAGGTCGGCTCCCAAGATCCCTTCAAGGATTTCTTCTCGCCAAGGAATGGTCCTGATAATCTCAAAGGAGGGAAAGGGAATATGGAGAAAGAAGCCAATGGTTGCCCGGGGAAGATGGCGTCGGAGGAGGCCAGGTAAAAGCAGGAGCTGGTAGTCGTGGACCCAGATGATATCCTCTTCGGTAGCCTCTTTAAGGACAGCCTCGCAGAAAAGTCGGTTTACCTGGCGATAACTATCCCAGAATCGCTTTTCAAAGCTTACATACTGAAGGAAATAATGAAAAAGAGGCCAGAGGATTCGGTTGCTAAAGCCATAATAATAATATTCTACTTGGCGTTTGGTGAGAAAGATGGGGCGGCAGGATTCCTGGGCTAGGCGTTCTTTTATTGCTTCTTCATAGCCGCGGGCACTTTCGCTAGATAGCCCCGGCCAGCCAAGCCAGAGGCCATTTTTCTGGCGATAAAACGACCCCAGCCCTGTAGCCAGCCCCCCGGCGCTGGAGTGAAAGGCCAGTCTTTTCTCTTGTTTGCTGACAGTAACCGGCAATCGATTGGCAACGATTATCAGTCGGGAGGACATTCCTTATATCCTGACATCGTATCCGGCTTGTCACAAGCCCACCTCAGGATGGAATCATAGCGATCTCTAAAGGGGAAGGCCAGCTTTATTTGGCCTTTTTCTTCTTGGATCGGGACCCGATCTCACAACTGGGGGCCGCTCAGGTAGGAACCCCAAGTCGGGGAAGGATAAGGCGGTTTAATCCCAGCCAAATAACAAAGACCAACAATACAATACCAAGATCTCCAAGGTTCACGGCTTCAAGCCTCCTTTTGTTTCTGACTAAATTCTAAAGCCTTTTTGAGACGGGACAAGACACGCTTCTTCCCCAGCAGGGAGATAATCTCAAAGAGCCCGGGGGAGACGGCCCTTCCCGTAAGGGCCACCCTTACAGGTTGAGCAATATGTTTAAGTTTAAACCCCATCTCTTCTGCCAAGCCCCGAAAGAGACCCTCCAGGGTAGCCTCATCGGAAAAATCAGAAAGTCCTTCCAGCTCTTTTATGAGTCTTTCTAAGACCGGGGCGACCTCTGGCTTCAGGAACTTGCGGGCGGCCTTGGGATCGTAGTCCGGATCCTGAAAATAAAAAAGAAGCATCTCAGCCATCTCCGCTAGGGTTTTGGCTCTGGTTTTAACTGTTTCGATGGTCTGGCAAAGGTAGACTTCTTCTGGCTCCCTG
>NZ_JBPMLP010000046.1:0-12284 GCF_054026695.1 Thermosulfuriphilus sp. | reverse complement strand
TGCTGCTCATGGTGAGGGCGAGCATCACGGAGTAACCCCTTCGCAGATTAGGAATCTTATCTGGTGGACGGTAAATTTTGTTCTTTTGGTCTTTATCTTGGTGAAGTTTGGTAAGGTTCCTGTCTCTCAGGCTTTTCGGGAGCGTCGCGAAGGCATTGAGGCTCGTCTGGAGGAGCTAGAGTCCAGGCGCCGGGAGGCGGAGGCTCGCTACAGGGAGTACGAGCAACGTCTTTCGGGTTTGGAGGAAGAGGCCCGTCAGATTATGGAGGCCTTTGTTGAGCAGGGCGAAAGAGAGAAGGCTCGTATTATTGCTGAGGCCCAAGAGACGGCAGAGCGTATCAAGCAACAGGCAGAATTCTATGTTCAGCAGGAGCTGGAAAGGGCCCGTCAACAGCTTCGTGAAGAGGTTGCGGGCTTGGCTGTTAAGATGGCCGAGGACATCATCAAGAAGAATATCACTCCAGAGGATCAAAAACGCCTAGTAGGCGAATTTATTGAAAAGGTGGTGCAGGTACATTGACGCGAAAGGTAATCGCTCTCAAATACGCCCGAGGTCTTTTTGCTGTTGGTAAGGAGGATGGCCAGTTTAAGGAGTACGGCCAGGAGTTAAACCGATTGGCTGCTTTCTTGCAGGAGGCCCCTGATATCTTGGCGGCCCTTGAGAATCCGGTCTTTCCGCCGGATCTCAAGCTTCAGATTGTCGAGGAGCTCATTAAGGCCTTGAGTGTAGTTGATTCGGTGGCCAAGTTTTTGCGGCTCTTGGTGGAGAAGCGCCGCATCCACTATATTACCCAGATCGCCGAGGCCTATCAGGAGCTTATGGATGAGGAGTTAGGTATAAGCAGGGCCAAGGTAGTGGCTGCGGTGGAGTTTTCTGAGGAAGATCGGCAAAGGTTGGCCGAGGCCTTGGAGAAGGTTGTCGGTCAGAAGGTAATTATAGAGATGGAAGTAGATCCCTCAATTATTGGAGGGGTGGTGGCCCGGATTGGAGATCTTGTCCTTGATGGGAGTATCAGGGCCCAGCTTGAAAAATTTAAAGAATCTATAAGAAGGGGTGAGGTGGCCTCATGACTCAGATTAAAGCTTCGGAAATCAGTGATCTCATAAAAAAGCAGATTGAGGAGTACGAGAAGAAGGTAGATCTAAATGAGATGGGGGTAGTCATCTCCGTGGGTGATGGGATCGCCCGCGTCTATGGTTTGCGTAATTGCCAAGCTATGGAGCTCATAGAGTTTCCTGGTGGGGAGATGGGTATTGCCCTCAATCTTGAGGTAGATAACGTCGGTGTCCCTATCATGGGTGAGGCCCACCACATCAAAGAGGGGGATCTTTGTAAGCGGACTGGGCGTATCGCTGAGGTTCCTGTTGGTGAGGCCGTCTTGGGACGTGTAGTTGATCCTTTGGGGCGTCCTCTGGATGGTAAGGGGCCAATAGATGCCAAGGAGTTCCGACGGATTGAGGTTAAGGCTCCCGGGATTATCGCTCGCCGACCGGTTCATGAGCCTATGTATACTGGCATTAAGGCCATTGATGCGATGACCCCGATCGGTCGTGGGCAGCGAGAGCTTATTATTGGTGATCGTCAGACAGGGAAGACAGCCATTTGTGTCGATGCGATTATTAATCAGAAAGACAGTGATATTTATTGTATTTATGTTGCCGTAGGTCAGAAGAAATCCACTGTAGCTCAAGTGGTGGAGGTCCTTCGACGCCACGGGGCCATGGAGTATACGACGGTGGTTGCTGCTTGTGCCTCTGACCCGGCCACTCTCCAATTTATTGCCCCTTATGCCGGGTGTGCGATGGGAGAATACTTTCGGGACTCTGGGCGCCATGCCTTGATTATCTATGATGATCTTTCCAAACAGGCCAATGCCTATCGGGAGGTCTCGCTTCTCCTTCGCCGTCCTCCTGGACGTGAGGCCTTCCCCGGAGATATTTTCTACAACCACTCTCGCCTTCTGGAGAGGGCGGCCAAGTTGCACGAAAGCAAGGGTGGTGGCAGTCTCACTGCCCTGCCTATAATTGAGACCTTGCAGGGTGACGTCTCGGCCTATATCCCAACCAACGTTATCTCTATTACTGATGGTCAGGTTTATCTTGAGCCAGGTCTCTTTTTTGCCGGTATTCGTCCGGCAATTAACGTTGGTCTTTCTGTCTCTCGAGTCGGTGGAGCCGCTCAGGTCAAGGCCATGAAGCAGGTGGCTGGCCGGCTTCGTCTGGAGTTGGCTCAATATCGAGAGTTGGCTGCTTTTGCCCAGTTTGGTTCTGAGCTTGATAAGGCTACCCAGGCCCAGCTCAACCGGGGCATGAGGTTGACTGAAATCCTCAAGCAGCCTCAATATCAGCCTCTTCCTTTGGAAAAGCAGGTCTGTATCCTTTTTGCGGGTACCAGGGGATTTTTAGATGAACTTCCAGTGGAGGTTTTACAAGATTATGAACGCGAGCTCTATGAATTTGTAGAGAGCAAATATCCGGAGGTCTATAAAGAGATTGCAGAAAAGAAGGAGATTAGCCCTGAGCTTGAAGAGAAGATGAAAGGTATGCTCACTGAGTTCAATCAGCAATTCAAACAGGCTCACGGCCTGTCCTAAGGGTGAGGAGCGATGCCTAACCTCAGAGATATTCGTCGCAAGATCGACGCAGTAAAGAAGATTGGTCAGATTACTCGGGCCATGAACATGGTGGCGGCGGCTAAATTGCGTACTGCTCAAGCCCGAATGGAAAAATTCCGTCCCTATGCCAGTAAGTTTAGAGAAGTCATTGTAGATCTGGCGGCCTCAGGGGCCATTGATCCAGCCCAGTTTCCTCTCATGCAGGTGCGGGAACCCAAAAGGGTTGAGATTCTTTTGATTACTGCTGATCGTGGCCTCTGTGGGGCCTTTAATGCCAATCTCATCAATGCTGCTGAGAAGTTTGCTCGTTCTCTTCAGGGCGAGGGCAAGGAAGTTTCTTTTGTCTGTGTGGGGCGGAAAGGGGCTGATTATTTTCGTAAATCTCCTTTTAATATGAGGAAGGGTTACACAGACATTATGGCCCGTTTTGAGATTTTTAATGCCCGGGAGATAGCCCGGGAAGTAATGAATGACTTTGTCGAGGCCAAGACTGATGAAGTTTACATAATTTATGGTCTTTTTATTAATGTTGTCCGCCAGGTACCCAAGACTGAAAAACTTCTTCCCATCACCATTGAACAGGAGGAAGGGGCTACCCCGGCCCAGGGAGTAGCTTATATTTATGAGCCTTCGGCAGAAGAGATCTTCCAGCAACTCCTTCCCATGTATGTGAATACTCAAGTCTTCAGGGGGATGTTGGAGACGGCAGCTAGTGAGCAGGCTGCCCGGATGACAGCTATGGACAATGCCAACCGGGCCGGTGGGGACATGGTCCACAGTCTGACGCTTCTTTTTAATAAAACTCGTCAGGCCTCTATTACTAAGGAGTTGATGGATATTGTCGGTGGTGCGGAAGCCCTTAAGGGCTAGATCCTTTTTATTTTTAAGGAACACTGACCTTTTAAGGAGGAATGGATAGATATGAGCGAAGCCAACTACGGCAAGATAGTTCAGGTAATGGGGCCGGTTGTCGATGTTGAATTCCCTCCAGGGAAGGTGCCGGCTATACTGGAGGCCATTAAGGTTACCAACCCAGCTATCGATGATCGTGAGGAAAACCTCACTCTGGAAGTGGCCCAGCATCTGGGAGACAACATGGTCCGGACCATCGCTATGGATACCACCGATGGTCTGCAGCGGGGCATGAAGGCTCGGGCCACCGGGGCCCCTATTAAGGTGCCGGTGGGTGAGGCCACTTTGGGGCGGATCATGAATGTTGTTGGTGATCCGGTGGATGAAGCTGGCCCTATTGATGCCAAGGTGACTTATCCTATCCACCGGCCGGCTCCGACCTTTACGGATCAGGACGTGACCATTAAGGTCTTGGAGACAGGGATCAAGGTCTTGGATCTCCTTGTCCCCTTCCCTCGAGGTGGCAAGATGGGCACCTTTGGGGGTGCAGGAGTGGGTAAAACGGTCGTTATGATGGAGATGATCCACAATATTGCTATGGAGCACGGTGGGATCTCTGTCTTTTGTGGCGTGGGAGAACGTACCCGTGAGGGTAACGATCTTTATCTCGAAATGAAGCACTCCGGAGTTATCTCCAAAGCAGCTCTGGTCTACGGACAGATGAATGAGCCCCCTGGTGCTCGAGCTCGGGTTGCTCTTACTGGAGTTACAGTGGCCGAATATTTCCGGGACGAGCAAGGCCAAGATGTGCTTCTTTTTATTGACAATATCTTTCGTTTTACCCAGGCTGGTTCTGAAGTTTCGGCTCTTCTCGGGCGTATTCCTTCGGCTGTGGGTTATCAGCCGACCTTGGCCACAGACCTTGGTGAGCTTCAGGAACGGATTACTTCGACCACAAAGGGGTCGATCACTTCGGTCCAGTGTGTTTACGTGCCGGCTGACGACCTAACTGATCCGGCTCCGGCGACAACCTTTGCCCATCTAGACGGAACGGTGGTTCTTTCTCGACAGATTGCGGAGCTTGGAATCTATCCTGCCGTGGATCCCCTTGATTCAATGTCTCGAATCCTTGATCCTAATGTTTTGGGAGAGGAACACTATCAGGTGGCCCGAGGAGTGCAGCAGGTTCTTCAAAGATATAAAGATCTTCAGGATATCATTGCCATCTTGGGGATGGATGAACTTTCTGACGAAGACAAGCTTATTGTCGGGCGGGCCCGGAAGATTCAGCGTTTCCTCTCTCAGCCATTCCACGTGGCTGAACAGTTTACGGGGACTCCTGGCCGATATGTAAAGATTGAAGATACTGTCCGGGGATTTAAGGAAATCCTGGATGGTAAACATGACGATCTTCCGGAACAGGCCTTCTACATGGTTGGTACCATTGAGGAAGCCGTTGAGAAGGCTCAGAAGATGGCGGCAGGAGGCTAATTTCTATGCCGAATAAAATTCTCTTGGAAATAGTCACCCCCAGTCGGTTGGTGGTCTCCGAAGAGGTAGATATTGTTACTGCTCCTGGGGTGGCGGGAGAATTTGGAGTCCTGGCTAACCACGCTCCTATGGTGGCTACCATCAAGATAGGGGAGCTTCGCTATAAAGTTGACGGGCGAGAGGAATTTGTGGCCATAAGTGGGGGATTTTGTGAGGTCTCCAAAAATAAGATTACCTTTCTGGCTGAGGCTGCAGAGAAGGCCCACGAGATAGATGTAGAACGGGCGATGAGGGCTAAAGAAAGAGCTGAAAGACGTCTTCAAGAAGCTGCAGCCAAAAAGGAACGCATTGATATGGCCCGAGCTCAGGCTGCCCTTCAACGGGCCCTAACAAGGATAAAGGTTGCTGAACACGCTGGAGGCGCTCGATAAAGGTTGGGCCATAAAGTTGGTTACAAAAAGGCAAGCCATTTTGGCTTGCCTTTTTGTTTTTCTGAGGGAAAGAGTAAAGCTTAATCGGCGGGGAGGTCTTAAAATGGAGCTTGCGGCCTTGGTCCTTGCTGCCGGTAAGGGTACGAGGATGAAATCCCAACGCCCCAAGGTCCTCCACGAAATTCTGGGGCGCCCCATGTTGGCCTATGTCCTGGAGGCCTTAAAACCCCTTTTTCCCAGGCAGATTTTGGTGGTCGTTGGCCATCAGGCCCAGGCTGTAAGAGCGGCTTTTGTCGACTACGGACTTGATTTTGTCTGTCAGGAGAAACAATTAGGTACGGGGCATGCCGTTTGGATAG
The DNA here is from genome assembly GCF_054026695.1 of Thermosulfuriphilus sp. Taxonomy (NCBI): domain Bacteria; kingdom Pseudomonadati; phylum Thermodesulfobacteriota; class Thermodesulfobacteria; order Thermodesulfobacteriales; family Thermodesulfobacteriaceae; genus Thermosulfuriphilus; species Thermosulfuriphilus sp. The sequence continues at coordinate 6,536 of NZ_JBPMLP010000046.1, read as the reverse complement.
CTCTGGATACCTTGGAGGCCGAAGAAGTCTTAATTATCTGTGGAGATACTCCTCTTCTTTCCTCTCACACTCTTACTGATCTTTGGAGACAACACCGGGAATCTCAGGCTGATCTAACCTTTCTTACCGCCGAGCTTGAAGATCCTTCTGGGTATGGCCGTGTTCTCCGGGCCTCTTCGGGGCGTCCCTTGGCCATAGTAGAAGAAAGGGATGCTTCTTTTGAAATCCGGAAGATTAAAGAGATCAATGCTGGGGTTTATCTGGCCAAAAGGTCCTTTTTGGCCACCGCCCTAAAGGATCTATCTCCTGATAATGCCCAGGGAGAATACTATCTCACCGATATTGTTGCCTGGGCCGATAAACACTCCTTTAAAGTAAACACCAGTCGCCTGGAAGATCCCTCGGAGATCCTGGGGGTAAATGATCGTTTCCAACTAGCCCAGGTTGAGGGTATTATGCTTTCTCGGTTGCGAGAGAGATTCATGAAGGAGGGGATCACCTTAAAACTTCCTGAGACCATTTATCTTGAACCCTCTGTCATCATTGAGCCAGATGTTATTATCTGGCCAGGGGCGGTAATTCGGGGCAACACGGTGATCAGACGTGGGGCCGAGATTGGTCCAGGATCTGTTCTAATTGATGCCCAGGTGTCGGCCTGGGCCCGGATCCCTCCCCATACAATCATTGGACCAGAGGAGTAAAATTTGATCAGGAGGCATTATGGAACTGCCAGAAATTGCTCAACTGGAAGAGCGGCTTGAACGCCTTTTAAACGGTTTTCTTGAGCTTAAGAAGGAAAAGGAGACCTTAGAGAGGCTCCTTAAGGAGCGAGAAGCTGAAGTTGCTCGCTTGAGGGAAGAAAGAGGTCTTTTTAGGGATAAGGTTTTGGCCCTGATAGCTAAGCTTGACCAACTCGAAAGAGAGCAATTTCCAGGTTGACGGAGATCATCTTCACTTTTTTAGGCCAGGAATATCGATTCCGTACGGATCTCCCGGAGGAGACCGCTCAGGAGGTGGTTTCCTATGTTTATCGCCGGATGGAGGATCTCAATCTGGAAGGTCGTCCATTGCCGCCCATAAAGGTGGCTGTTTTGCTCCTATTGAATATTGCTCGAGATTATGTCACTTTAAGAGAGGAGGTTGCTAGAGAGACTAAACGCTTGGTCGAAGAGATTGACCAACGGCTAGTGGAGACAAAAAGTTCCCCCTGCGGTGTGCGTGATTAACGGTAGGTCCGTTGAGCCAACATTACCTGGCATGGGAGACCTCCCTTCGTCCTGAGTGCAGACTTCGCCGGTTTTGCCGGTGAAGGAGCCGGAGGGGCGAATAGGTCACCCACCTTAAAATGTCAGGTTCAAACGGCCAGTTAACACGGCACTGCGGGGGGGTGGCTATATCCCGTAAGGGTCAAAATATGTGGTATGCCTTTTGTGGGCAGCGGGTGAAGTGAGGATCAAGTCCGGCCTTTTGAGGCTATGGACATATAAAAACACAAAAATACTTGACCAAAATTCACTATATTTGACACGGAGGTGAAAGGTTTTTTTAGGCTATTTTATTTGATCCTTTTCATCCTTCCAGTGTTTTCCCTTCACCCATAATCCTGCCCACTTGTGCCCTGCGGGGTGTGGCCGAATGTCTGAGGAGGTGCCCCGCATATGGAAGTTGCTTACATCATTCTGGCTGTTCTTCTGGGATTGGGTATTGGCTTACCTTTGGGCTTTATTCTTAAGGCTCGTCAATACGAGCAGACGATTGGTTCGGCAGAGAAGGTAGCCTTTGAGATCCGGGACAAGGCCCGCAGGGAGGCCGACCAGATCAAGAAAGAAGCCCAGATCCAGGCCCGAGAGGAAGTTGTTCGTCTTAAAGAAAAGGCCCGTCAAGAGCTAGAGCGTGAGAAGCAGGAGATCCAAAAGGTCGAACGCCGCTTGGCCGACAGGGAACATCAGATTGAGCGTCGTCTTGAACAGCTTGAGAAGCGGGAAACGGAGCTTGAGAGGCGAGAGAAGAGTCTCAAGGAGGCCGAAGGCCGTCTGGCTAGCCGAGAGACGGAATTGTCAGAGATCGTGGCCGCCCAAAAGGTTGAACTTGAGAAGATATCAGGCCTTACCACTGAGGAGGCTCGGGAACTGATCCTCAAAAAGGTAGAAGAAGAGGTTCGAGAGGATGCCGCCCGGATCATTATGCGGGTGGAATCGGAAATCAAAGAAGTGGCTGACCGGAAGGCTAAAGAAATCATCGCCCTGGCCATTGCCCGTTATGCTGGGGAATATGTAGCTGAGAAGACCGTCTCAGTAGTTCCCCTACCCAACGAAGAGATGAAGGGCCGTATTATTGGCCGGGAAGGACGAAATATTCGGGCCTTAGAGGCAGCTACAGGAGTTGACCTCATTATTGATGATACCCCGGAGGCAGTAGTCCTTTCGGCATATAGCCCTCTGCGTCGAGAGATCGCCCGCATCGCTCTTGAACGTCTCATCTCCGATGGCCGGATCCATCCAGCTCGCATTGAAGAGGTGGTCCGCAAGGTAGAGGAAGAGATGGAGGTGACCATAAAGGAGGTTGGAGAGCGGGTCACCTTTGATGTTGGGGTCTATGGGATCCATCCGGAATTGGTTAAGCTTTTGGGGCGGCTTAAATATCGCACTAGCTATGCCCAGAATGTCCTCCAACATTCAGTGGAGGTGGCCTTTCTTTGTGGTCTTATGGCTGGTGAGTTGGGGCTTGACGTAAAGAAGGCCAAACGGGCTGGTCTCCTTCACGATATTGGAAAGGCTGTTGATCATGAGGTCGAGGGGCCCCATGCCCTGATCGGGGCGGAGTTGGCCAAAAGATATGGGGAAGATGAGGAGATCATCCAGGCCATTGCCGCCCACCATGAGGACGTCCCTTGCGAGACCCCGCTGGCGGTTTTAGTTCAGGCGGCCGATGCCCTCTCCGGGGCTAGGCCGGGGGCCAGACGAGAGATGCTTGAGACTTACATCAAACGTCTGGAAGACCTGGAGCGGATTGCTTACTCCTTTCCTGGGGTTCAGAAAGCCTTTGCCATACAGGCTGGCCGTGAGATCCGGATCATGGTGGACTCTGGGCGTCTTTCAGACACAGAGACAGCTCTTTTGTGCCGCGATATCACCAAAAAGATAGAAAAGGAGCTCACTTATCCTGGACAGATCAAAGTTACAGTGATCCGGGAGACGCGGGCCGTAGAATATGCCAAATAAAATTCGGCTTCTATTTATCGGCGATATCGTGGGTAGCCCGGGCCGCAAGGCCTTAAAGCAGACTCTGCCTTTTCTGAAGAGGGAGTTTTCCCCTAATTTTATAGTTGCTAACGGAGAAAATGCCGCCGGTGGTTATGGTCTTACAGAAAAGATAGCTGAGGAGCTTCTAGAGTTAGGCATTGATGTTCTTACCTCTGGTAATCACATCTGGCGTCGCGAATTCCTGCCCTATCTTGACCGGGCCGAGCGGGTGATCCGGCCGGCAAACTATCCTCAGGGGGCACCGGGGCGGGGATACGCTCTTGTAGAAAAAGAGGGCCTTTTAATGGGAGTTATCAATTTAGAAGGCCGGATCTTTATGCGCCCTCTGGATTGTCCTTTTCGTCTGGGTCAAGGGCTGGCCCAAAAACTAAGAGAGAAGACGCCCCTGATCTTGGTTGATTTTCATGCGGAGGCCACGAGTGAGAAGATAGCCCTTTCTTTTCATCTAGATGGTCTGGTAACTGCAGTGGTAGGGACCCATACCCACGTTCAGACAGCTGATGAAAGGGTGCTTCCGGGGGGGAGCGCCTATATTACAGATGTGGGCATGACGGGGATGAGAGAATCTGTTATTGGAATGCGTCCTGACCAAGCCCTGGAGCTTTTTCTCCTCCAGGTCCCCAGGAAACTGGAGGTTCCTAAAAGAGGTCCGGCCGTCCTTGAGGCTGTTTTGATAGAGGCAGAGGATACTACGGGCCGGGCATTATCTATTATTCGTCTGCGGAAGTTTTTGTGATCGGGGAGGAGTCATGAAGTCAGTAGAAGAACAGCTGGGATATCTGAGACGGGGTACGGTAGATATCGTCTCTGAAGAGGAGCTTCGGAGAAAGTTGGAACGCTCTCTGTCGACGGGAAAGCCTTTAAGGATAAAAGCTGGCTTTGATCCCACTGCTCCTGATCTCCACCTCGGCCACACGGTTCTGCTCCAGAAGATGAAACATTTTCAGGACCTGGGCCATCAAGTGTTTTTTCTGATCGGGGACTTTACTGGTATGATCGGCGATCCCACGGGCAAAAGCGAGACTCGGCCGCCCCTTACCCGGGAACAGGTCTTAGAGAACGCCCGGACTTATAAGGAACAAGTCTTTAAGATCCTTGATCCCGAGAGAACAGAGGTGGTTTTCAATAGTCAGTGGATGTTGGAGATGGGGGCTATGGATTTTATCCGTCTTTGTTCTAAGTATACGGTGGCCCGAATGCTTGAACGGGAAGATTTTAAAAAACGTTTTCAGGGCGGTCGTCCCATAGCCATCCATGAACTCATCTATCCACTTATCCAGGCCTACGATTCGGTGGCCCTTAAGGCCGACGTTGAACTTGGGGGATCCGATCAGCTCTTCAACCTTTTAGTTGGCCGCGAGATCCAGAGAGAATATGGCCAGGAACCCCAGGTCATCATTACAGTGCCTATTCTTGAAGGCCTTGATGGGGTGCAGAAAATGAGTAAAAGCCTGGGGAACTATGTGGGTATTACCGAATCCCCAAAAGAGATGTTTGGGAAGCTGATGTCTATTTCCGATGAACTTATGTGGCGTTATTACGAACTCCTCAGTGATTTAAGTCTCTCCGAGATTAAGGCCCTTAGGCGGGCCGTAGAGGAGGGGAGAGAACATCCCAAAGAGGTAAAAAAACGGCTGGCCCTGGAAATCGTCAGCCGTTTTCACGGGGCAGAGGCCGCTAAGGGAGCGGCCGAGGCTTTTGAGGCCACGTTTTCTCGGGGAGAGGCCCCAGAGGATATCCCCGAGGCCCGTCTTTCGGCAGGCCCCCTTTGGCTTCCCCGTCTTCTTAAGGAGGAAGGACTTGCCTCTAGTACCTCTGAGGCTAGACGCTTAATAAAACAAAGGGCCATCTCTTTAGATGGCCGCAAGCTTGATTCAGAAGATCTTGAACTTGCTCCGGGCACCTTTGTCCTCAAGGTTGGCAAACGTCGTTTCTTAAAATTGATAGTTGGGGCTTGACACCGGGAGAAAGGTCGCTATATTAGCCGACGCTTTACATTGCTCTTTGGGAACAGACCTCAGTTGCCCTTTCTCTCTTATTGCTTGCCGAAGAGGTAAATTGCCGAAGAGGTAAAGAAAGAGGCTTTGGGCCTTAAGAGAAACCCTTTGGCAGGCCCAGAAGGAGAGATCTTGACAGGGCGATTGAAAAAAGTTATTAATAAAATCGCCATTTTGGCGACTGATCTTTGAAAACTGAATAGTGACCGGCGGGCGTAAGAGTTTTGGCCTTGCTTGGCTTAGGCTAGGCAAGGTGCCTTCGGTTTTAACTGGAGGGTTTGATCCTGGCTCAGGACGAACGCTGGCGGCGTGCCTAACACATGCAAGTCGCGCGAGAAACCAGGGCTTCGGCCTTGGGAGTAAAGCGGCGCACGGGTGAGTAACGCGTGGGTAACCTACCCTCGGGTCTGGGATAACCTCCCGAAAGGGGGGCTAATACCGGATAATGTCTCTGGGTGCAAGCCTTAGGGATTAAAGGAGGCCTCTGCATGCAAGCTTCTGCCCGAGGATGGGCCCGCGTCCCATCAGCTTGTTGGTGAGGTAATGGCTCACCAAGGCAACGACGGGTAGCTGGCCTGAGAGGGTGGTCAGCCACACTGGCACTGGAACACGGGCCAGACTCCTACGGGAGGCAGCAGTGGGGAATATTGGGCAATGGGGGAAACCCTGACCCAGCGACGCCGCGTGGGTGAAGAAGGCCTTCGGGTCGTAAAGCCCTTTCAGTGGGGAAGAAACCCCTGGAGGCTAATAACCTCCAGGGCTGACGGTACCCACAGAAGAAGCCACGGCTAACTCCGTGCCAGCAGCCGCGGTAATACGGAGGTGGCGAGCGTTGTCCGGAATCACTGGGCGTAAAGCGGGTGTAGGCGGCCGGGTAAGTCGGATGTGAAAGCCCGGGGCTCAACTCCGGAAGTGCATCCGATACTGCTTGGCTTGAGGCCCGGAGAGGGAGGCGGAATTCCCGGTGTAGGGGTGAAATCCGTAGATATCGGGAGGAACACCGGTGGCGAAGGCGGCCTCCTGGACGGCGCCTGACGCTGAGACCCGAAAGCGTGGGGAGCAAACCGGATTAGATACCCGGGTAGTCCACGCCGTAAACGATGGGTGCTAGGTGTGGGGAGGTAATCTCTCCGTGCCGTAGCTAACGCATTAAGCACCCCGCCTGGGGAGTACGGCCGCAAGGCTGAAACTCAAAGGAATTGACGGGGGCCCGCACAAGCGGTGGAGCACGTGGTTTAATTCGATGCAAAGCGAAGAACCTTACCTGGGTTTGACA
>NZ_JBPMLP010000045.1:0-107562 GCF_054026695.1 Thermosulfuriphilus sp. | reverse complement strand
TGGTAATAGAGCCACCCGACTCAGGAATTTCCAAAACCAATTTAGAGTAAAATTCTGCATGAGGAGAGTGACATATAGAACACTGTTTAGCATTAGTTCCCTTATCTGTATAATTATGAGAGGGCCTTAGAACCAAAACATTAACACCAAGATCTATCTTTTTCCAGCCTCTTGCCAACATTTAGGCTTAAATGAATTCAAGAGTTTAATAAAGAAAAGAAGTTCTCTATCCTCCAAAAAACCATCATCATTTTTATCAATAAAACTAATTATATCTTGACCAGAAAAATCCTTTACATCTTGTTTATCAACAAGAAAATAGATTATATCATCATAAGTAAGGCGCCACTCTTTATCAGTCTTATCTATAGCCCTAAAATAAAAAACAATACCCTTTGTAGCATTGGGAGAATGACACATAGCACACTCTAGATATTTAAAATGAATAGATCTTTGCGGAAGCCAATCATGCTTACGTTCTACATTCTGATGACATTTTGTACAAATTTTCCGCCGCTCCGCGGCACTTAATTGAGAAAATGGGACACTGGAATGAGGATCATGACAACCAAAACATATTCTTTTACTAACCCTGTAATGAAGACTTTTTTTATACTCTCTCATAATATCTTCATGACAATTTTCACAAACTGGTGGTTTTAGGGTTTTGACTTTAAAGCCTTCAGAGGTTTTTAGAACTTTGAGATCCTTATGATATTCTATACACTCAATTCCATTTTTACCATGTACTGTACTCCAATAATAATCCTTTGTAGGAATAGGTGGCATTTTTGCGAGAACAGCTTTATCAAGGAGAAGAGAAATCCAACCATTAGAGATAGGAATCTTTAAAAAGATCTTATCATAAAAGGGAGCCCGAGAAGTATGACACAAAGTACAATCTTTTATATGCTTAACTTCATCTGTAAAGTTATGATAAGGCCTTAAAACTAAGGCTCTTTCTTCAAGAAAAGGAGACAAACCAGCACCTTTTATCTTAGAAAATAAGGTCTCAATCTCAGAAAGTTGAATAACATTATCAGCGTTAATATCAATCAAACTTTTAATATCCAAAGATCTAGTATGTAGAATTTCTCTCAATCGCTCGTAAGAAAGAGAACTCACCTGACCATTAGCTTTGGAAGCAATAAAGAAAACCAGGGATTTTTTCTGATTTAGGAGTATGACAAACCGTGCATTCTAAATACTTAAAATGATACTCTTGCTGGGGCAACCAATCATGAGATACCCCATCATGACACTGAAGGCAGATAGAGATTCTCTCACCAATAGATAACTGATGAAAACTTCTAGCATAGTGGGGATTGTGACACTCATAACACAAACATTTACTAACTTTTGCATGCTTACTATTCTGATACTGACTGACAGCGTCCTCATGACAGGCAGAACAATCCACAACACCCATTCTCTGAGGATGAGGGATTTTTGCTATTTCAGTATGGCAGTCCAGACAATCAAGATCTCCATGAACAGAGGCGCTAAACCTACTCTCATCCACATAAAGGCTTATGCAACCCTTTTTAACCGGCTTCCGAGTCGGCGTGGGAACTACCATCTCCAGACGTTCTTCAGGTGACATATCGAGAATATCTTCATTACCGTGGCAGCCCAGACAATCATCCCTGTTAAGAGCAAAAAGATCATTTATTAAGATATTAGTAGATATAAAGAGAAAGAAAATGAACAGAATAATTTTTTCCCTCATATTCCCCCTCCCCATGAATTATCTATCATAAAGCTTATTTTTGTCAAAATCTTTATTTAAAATTTTACCATGAAGAATAATTTGAAAGATGGCAGGATTCAGGAGAGAGGAGAATTTTAGGAAAAGGCTGGTCAGGACCATTTTGGGAGAAAAAGTTTATCTATTGACCGATAAACAAGATTTTTGTTAAAAATTATTTAACATCTTTAAATAGTTATTTTTTTTAAAAAAAATTTGACATTTATTTTCCAATGATGATTATTTTTCAACAAAGCTAAAGGAGGTTTTTATGCCTGTCTACATCATGATGACCAAGTTGACCGATGAAGGCCGCAAGACCATCAAAAAAAAGCCGGAGAGAATCAAAGAAGTAAACAAAGAGGTAGAGGCTATGGGGGTCAAGATCTTGGCTCAGTATGCAGTGATGGGTCCTTATGATTTTATAAATATCCTCGAGGCCCCGGATAATGCCACTGTAACCAGGCTTTCTGTAGAACTAGGATCAAGGGGGACAGTCATCCCCTCTACCTTCCCGGCAATGAGTGTCGATGAACTCATTGAGGCCCTTAAAAAATAAAAGCTCCCCCACTCAAAGGGCGGGCCTCAGCCCGCCTTTCTTTTTATTTTTATTTCGACCAAGCCTTAGCGTTGAGAGCTCTCAAATCGTACTTATAAGTACTTCCAAGATCTGCGGCTCTGCACTTCTGAGGGGTTCATGAGGGTTCGAACGAGGCGGTTAGTCCTTGACGCCGTTCTTCTAGGAATCATTGGAGCCTTAAGCGCCAAGGTATTTATCTTCCTCCTGGGAGTGGCTCAGAAGATCTTCCTCCAATACCTGGCCGGCTATCTCCCCCCAGGGCTTCCCAATGAAGGTGGGGCACTCATGGAAGTCTTTGGCCCTCGTAGCCGCTGGATGATTCCCTTAGCGACTACCCTGGGAGGCCTTCTCTCAGGTCTAATTGTCTATACCTGGGCCCCTGAGGCCGAAGGCCATGGTACCGACGCCATGGTTCGGGCCTTTCACCGCCTAGGCGGCTATATAAGGGCCAGGGTACCCTTTCTGAAGATGATTGCCTCCGCCATAACTATCGGCTCTGGAGGGGCTGCCGGACGAGAGGGGCCAACAGCTTTAGTCAGTGCTGGCGTTGGATCCCTTTATGCCCGAGTGGCCAAAAGGCCTCCTGAAGATCGCCGTCTTCTGATGCTCATGGGTTCTGCTGCCGGCCTTTCGGCTATATTCCGCTCCCCTATAGGCACAGCCCTTTTCACTATTGAGGTCCTCTACAGCGAGATGGAATTCGAGGCCTCAGCCCTGGTTTTCACCCTCCTAGCAGCTGTAATTGCCTATACGACCATGGGGTTGATGGGAATATGTGGCCCGCTTTTCGAGGTTCCACCAGGTCTTTTTGTCGATGTTCGGGAATATTACTGGTATGCCATCCTAGGCATCCTAAGTGGGCCAGTGGCCACCGTGCTGCCGGTCGTCTTTTATGGCCTTCGGGACCTTTTTCTTCGAATCCCCATTAGACCCCATTTTAAACCCGCTTTGGGAGGGCTTGGGCTGGGAATTATAGCCATCTGGTTGCCACAGGTTCTCGGAGGCGGATATGGCTGGATCCAAATGGCCATGGATGGGGGCCTCAGCTGGAGGCTAATGATGGTCTTGCTTTTCGCCAAAATGTTGGCCTTCCCACTGACGGTCTCTTCCGGGGGATCAGGAGGTGTTTTTGCTCCTAGCCTTTTCGTCGGGGGGATGCTTGGGGGAGCAATGGCCGGGCTGGCCCATCTGCCACCGGCCTCTTTTGTCGTGGTAGGCATGGCCGCTGTATTTGGAGGAGCAGCCAGGGTCCCCATTGCTGCTATGTTTATGGTTGTAGAGATGACCGGGGCCTATCTTCTCCTGGTCCCTGCAGCCCTAGCCGTCCTTCTGAGTTACCTCGTCCAGAACTTACTTGCTGCTGGGCTCAAATATCAGAGCCTCTATGAATATCAAGTTCCTAATCGAGCTGAGTCTGCAGCCCATCAGGAAGAATTTCTCCAAACAGCCCTTGACCTTCTTCTCAAACGCAAGGTCTCTATCCCTAAGACCATCGGCCATCTCAATCTCTTAGTCCTCCTCGAATTAGGAATTCCCCTTGAACTCCCGGATGGAAAACGTCTGGTCATCCAGACCATTACACCCCAATCACCTTGGTTAGGTCACTCAATAAAAGATGTCCCTATCCCTGAGGAAGCCGAATTGATCGCCTTAGTTAGAAAAGACCACCTTATCTTCCCCCAGGGGCCACTTAGTCTGGAACCAGACGACAAACTCCTTTTTCTGGCTTCTATCAAAGGTTGGAAGGAACTGAATAAGATCTTCGGTTAGGGCCGATTTATTCTGGCCAAGGCTTCTTCAGCCAGATGCTTTATTTTGGTATTAATGGGTTCTCCCCACCAGAAGAACTCAACCGGAGTGTCGTCTTCCAGCAAAAGGGCTATCTCCCTTCGGGATTGTCTATCTTTGAGGAGCCCCAGGGCTAAAACGGCCATAGCCCGGGCCAAGGGATCCGAAGCCCTGAGAAAAGGTCTAATGTAGCCAGGGGCCCTCCTATTGATCAAAATATCTGGCCGAGAAACGGCTAGCCGAGCCACCCCCCAGAGGACTCCCCGCTGGAGAGGTTCATATTCGAGAAAATTACCATCTTCCCGAAGATAGGAGATGAGCATGTGGGCATATTCTTCGGCCAAGCCAGGATGCCGGGCCATTATCTCTCCCATGGCCTCGGGTACTCCCCAGCCAATCCCACCAGATTCCTCATTGAGCATCCACATCAGACGCCTCATAATCACCCGAGCTGCCTCCATGTCTTCCTCGGCCAGCCGCAAGACGACCTCCCCTATGGCCGCAACAGCCCTGAAACGAAGCACCTCATCTCCATGGCAGAGGGCCCCAATGAGGGGATTGATGACCTTTCTGGGGGGATAGTTAAATAGTTTCTTTTGAAGAGAGGGGAGATCCTCTTCTTTAAGGATCTTAAGGATCTCCCCTTTTAGGGTTCGTGTAGGGAGCCATTTAACCATAGGCCAGGTCTTCTTTTATGGCCCTGGCAACAGTAATACCCATATCTCGACATTCTTTAAGGTGCTCGTGAGTGGGGACAAACTTGACCCTCAGGCCCGGATGGGCCAATTTGGCTTTCATCTCTTCAAGGGCCTTGTTCATGTGTTTGACAGCCTCCCCACTCCAGCCGTAAGAGCCAAAGGCCGCCGCCACCTTCTGTCGAGGCCTAAGTCCTTTAATATAGGTGAGGACGTCGGCCATCTGAGGGAGCATATGGTTGTTGAGGGTTGAGGAGCCAACCACCAGACCTTTGGCCTCAAGGACCTGGGTCATAATATCACTGCGGTGTTCAATACTGGCGTCCATTACCTTGACCTGGAGGCCTTCAGCCATCAGACCATCGGCAATGGCCAGAGCCATCTTCTCCGTACTCCGCCACATAGTAGCATAGACTACCAGGGCAAAAGGTCTGGCCTCATAAGCACTCCAGCGCCTGTAAGCCTCAAGGATATCCTTAAGGTGTTTGCGCCAGATGACCCCATGATCCGGGAGGATCATCTCTATCTCAAGCCCCATCTCCTCTAGGGTCTGCAGGAGCTTCTGGACCTGGGGAGAAAAGGGAAGGACTATATTGGCATAGTACTTGGCTGCCTCTTGCATGAGTTCAGCATAGTCCACCTCATCGTCAAAACGGCCGCTGGTAGCATAATGTTGCCCAAAGGCATCCTGGGAGATGAGGACCTTTTCTTCAGGAAGATAGGAGACCATGCTGTCGGGCCAGTGGATCATTCTGGTCTCCAGGAATTTGACTGTTCGCCGCCCAATACTTATAGAATCCCCGGACTTTACCTCTACTAGTGGCCAAGAATCAGCCAGGGAATGAAAGTGCTCCTTAAGGCCCCTGTAGCCCATCGGAGAACAGAAGACTTTTTCCGGCTTTAGGCGTTCGATGATCTCTGGAAGACCACCAGAATGATCCATCTCCACGTGGTTAACGACGATAAAATCCACTTTAGCTGGATCTCCGAGCACCTTGATGAGATTGTGGATCAAGCTGCTGACAAAAGGCTTTTTGACGGCATCAAAAAGGGTGATCTTCTCATCCTTGACTAGATAGGCATTATAGGTGGACCCCCGTTTGGTAGAGTAACCATGGAAGTCGCGGATGTTCCAGTCAATCGCCCCTACCCAATAGATGTCTTTTTTGATCTCGATCACATTGCTCATAATCACACTCTCCGGTGCCATTTCAGGGCCAGGATTAGTCCGCAGGGTTAAAGGCCTCTTTAGAGGCCCCACAGACCGGGCAGACCCAGTGATCTGGCAAATCCTCAAAAGCTGTCCCCGGGGGAATATCATTTATGGGATCCCCGGCCTCGGGATCATAGACATAGCCACACACACTACACATATACTTCTTCATCAGTTTGAACCTCCTTATAAAAATAAGATTGCTTTAGGTCTCTCCGGTCATATCCGGAGGAATGGTAAAGGTGCGCTGAGAAAGTTCTCGATCAACCATAAAAAGACCCTGGGGAGAGTCCCCCACCAACCTCAAACGCTCAACCACGGCCCCCACGGAGGCCTCCTCTTCCACCTGCTCACTGACAAACCACTGTAGAAAGATATTAGTTGCGTGGTCTTTTTCCTCCAGGGCCAGATTGACCAGGTCGTTTATAAGGCTGGTGACGTACCGTTCGTGCTCAAGGGCCGCCTCAAAGGCTGCCAGCGGTGAAGCCCAATCAACAGGTGGGCCCTCTATGGGGGCCAATTTCACCCGGCCGCCACGCTCATTAATGAAATTATAGAATTTCATGGCGTGCATAAGCTCTTCTTGGGTCTGCATCTTCATCCAACGGGCAAATCCTTCTAGGTTTTTGGATTCAAAGTAAGCGGCCATAGAGAGATAGAGATAGGCTGAATAGAGTTCAGCATTGACCTGTCGGTTAAGGGCCTCTTCCATCCGTTCGCTAAGCATCTACTTCCTCCATAGTCCATGAAGATTGCAGTATTCCCGGGCAACGACCTCATCGGCCTCGATCATAAAGACAGCCTCCGGGGCCTCTCCCGGTTTGAGAAACTGTCGATAGGCCTTTCCATCGGCAATCACTTCTATCCACTCAATATAGTGCTTCTCCTCCATAGGGTGGAGGACACTACCCACTGTGACCTTAAAACCACCGTCGACCTTCTCCACCACCGGGACATGTTTTTCCAAAGAAGCATCCACGGTATTTTCCTCCATAAGCTTCATGGGCTGGCCACAACAGACAAGCTGTCCCTGACCCTCGTGGACCATCTCTACCATGTTGCCGCATATCTCACATTTGTAGATCTGCAAGAGCTTAGTCATAGAACCTTCCTCCTTATTTAGCAAGGTTTCCTAAAGATAGTAAATAATCCTTTAGGGTTAAGGGGCCCCTATTATTGGGCCCCATCTTTAATCAAGAACTATCCTGTAACTATTTAACCTCAAGCTTTAAGATGGCCTTGTTGACCACAATGGGCTGATACTCTTCGGCCGGAAGCTCAAAAAATTTGCCCACAGAGCTTGGCACCTGGCTGTAATAGAGAGTGGCCTCGATGGTCAAAGGCCCTTTGGCAACATCTTTAGGCAGACGCCAAGTATAGGTCTCCACCTTGGTCTCCCGAGGACCTATCCGATAGTCAACCAGGGTATTTTCCTTGGTGTACCACTGACAGATGGTCATCCGCCCCTTCGGATCAAAGAATGGACGCCTGAAGATACGGGCCCCATCAGGCAGATCTCCGTCTCTTTTTAGGCCCTTAAAGCCCTTGATTTCCATAATCTCCCCAATGGCCTGATAGGCCCGGACCGAAGAGTCGGCAATGGTGAACTCTTCTCCCTTAAAGCCTTTTTTATCCACCGGTAGGTGGAACTTCTTACCCTGTGCATCAATGGCCCAGACCTCAAGCCAGAGCATCCTTTCCTCAGAGGATCCCGAGGGGACCATGTGTCCTGCCTTACCGTTGAAAAGCTCGGCCCGAATCTTCAGCCTTGAACCCGGAGAGAGTTCCTTTTTGCTGACATAAAGGGCTAGGTCTATGACTCCGGCGAGCTTTGAGGGCACATGGGAGCCATGAAAGACATGGTGGGCCATGTCTTGGCGCTCTTTACCACCAATGGCCGGTTTACCCGGGGCCCGATACATATGGCAGTCTTGACAACGCACCCCTTCTTTGGCATAAGGACCAGCCTTCCATTCTCTATAGGTTTCCTTGACCCAGGCTCCATAAGGACTTTGTTCATCATGACAGGTAGCACAGAATTTGGGGCTCTTTAAAAATTCGGAATAGACTACCCCATGAAAAGGGCTTTTAGCATCTTTACGGGGACCCTGCTTATCTCGACCAGGCTCAACAATGAAGCTGAAGTTAAAGGGCTCCTCTTCCGTGCTTCCGGTTATGCTATGGCAGACCTCACAGCTGACCCCTTCGTTTGCCCGAGAATTGGCGGAAACAGGCTTAGGGGGAATATCTCCGGTTAGAAAGGCCAGCGGAGAATGGCAACCAATACAGCCAGCCTTGACTCCAGCCACCTTGGGCTCTTTTTGAGAGTGGGGAAGGGCCAACTTGAAGTATTCCACCTCATCCCAGATATGGGTATAGCTTTTGGACATCATGCTCTGTTGCCACTCCTGATAGATCTCCTTATGGCAACCGGCACAGGTAATCGGCTTTTTAAAGTCAGAATACTTATATTTCCCCATTTGGGCCGAAAAACCCGGGGCGGAAAAGGAAAAAACCAAAGCTATCAAAGGGATAAAGACACTAAAGATAACTCTCATGCCCCACCTCCTAACCTACAATACTTTAAAGGGGGCAGGACGCCCCCAGTACATCTATTTAGCGTGTTTGGCTAAATACTCTGCCACCCCTTCTGGAGAAGGCTTCATGGCCTCCTCACCTGGATGCCAGTCAGCCGGGCAGACCTCTCCGTGAGCCTCAAAGAACTGAAGGGCATCAAGAATCCTTAAGGCCTCATCAACACTGCGCCCCAAGGGCAAATCGTTGACCAGCTCGTGTCTAACGATTCCCTCCTTGTCGATTAAAAAAAGCCCTCTCAGGGAAACAGATTCATCAAAGAGAATCCCGTAAGAACGAGAGATGCCTTTGCTTAGGTCAGAGACCAAAGGGTACTGAATATTGCCAATCCCCCCTTTGTCTACCGGGGTCATCTTCCAGGCAAAGTGACTATAGACTGAATCCACCGAGATCCCTAAGACTTCGCAGTTTCTCTTCTTGAATTCCTCAAGTTTTTTGTCAAAAGCCAGGATCTCCGTAGGGCAAACAAAGGTAAAATCCAGGGGATAAAAGAGAAGAATGACGTATTTCCCCCGGTAAGAAGAAAGGGTGACCTTGGAGAAAGAGTTGTCAGGCATCACGGCTTCAGCGGTAAAGTCAGGGGCCTCTTTAGTTACTAAAGTCATGAGACTATCCTCCTTTTACCAGTTTTCACAGACCACCTCGAAATAGGCCTTGGAGTGGGCACAGGAGGGGCAGGTCTCCGGTGCCTCTTCACCTTCATGGATGTAGCCACAGTTGCGACACTTCCAGGCAACCTTGGTGTCCTTTTTGAAGACCTTGCCGGCCTCAATATTAGCAGCCAAGGCCTTGTAGCGATCCTCGTGGAACTTTTCGGCTACAGCAATGGCCTCAAAGACAGCGGCAATTTCATGAAAACCTTCCTCCCGGGCGATTTGAGCAAATTCCGGATACATCTGGGTGTGTTCGTAATTTTCTCCTTCGGCAGCGGCCTTTAGGTTCTCAAGGGTATTGCCGATCACTCCGGCCGGGAAACTGGCCTGAATCTCAACCATACCCCCCTCCAGGAACTTAAAGAGACGTTTGGCGTGTTCTTTT
Source organism: Thermosulfuriphilus sp. (assembly GCF_054026695.1). NCBI lineage: Bacteria > Pseudomonadati > Thermodesulfobacteriota > Thermodesulfobacteria > Thermodesulfobacteriales > Thermodesulfobacteriaceae > Thermosulfuriphilus > Thermosulfuriphilus sp. The sequence continues at coordinate 97,906 of NZ_JBPMLP010000045.1, read as the reverse complement.
TCCTGGTTGGCTGTCTCCTCAAAGATGGCCGCAATCTGCTGATAGCCTTCCTTTTTGGCCTGGGAGGCAAAGTAGGTATAACGGTTGCGAGCCTGAGACTCACCGGCAAAGGCGGTCAGCAGATTCTTTTCGGTGCGAGTTCCCTTAAGACTTCCCATAACTCCCTCCTTAAAAAGTTTATTTTCTGATCCCTTTAGGCCCCAACCTGGGCCCTGCCAGTCTCGGTGATAACGTATTTGCCCTTAGCTGGACTCTCCACATAGCCTTTTGACTTTAGACTCCTCAGACGACAACTTACCGCCTGACTACTCAGGCCGATGGCCTGGGCAATGTCTTTGCAGCCTGAAGGCTCTCCCTTTTCGGCTAAAGCAGCCAGAATCTTCTTCTGCTCCTCGGTCAGCCCATTTGAACCACAGCTCTTACAAGACATAGATCTTCCTCCTTATTTACAGATACAGATTTTGTAGATTTTTGTAGATCTAGAATGTTCAGTTTTAAAGAATTTTTCTTCCTTTTTCGTAATTCAGAATCTTGGATCCCTTTGCCCCAGTGTCAAGAGAACAAGTTTTTTTGGAATCAATATTATTGAAGAAGAGTTATAAAAGAGAGAGAAGAAAAAGTCAAGAAAAAAATCTTTGCAGGGAAAAGGATTGGTGCTACACATCTAAAAAAAATTGTTATCCGGAGGAGTCCTATGAATGTCCAAAGAGGTGTCTGCCTAGTGTTGGTGGTCTTGGGGCTTTATCTTCTCCTTGCTGGCAGAAGTGAGGCCCATTTTCAGCTCCTTATCCCCTCTGATGACATCGTCACTGTGGATGAGCCCCGAAATCTTGAGCTTCAGATGGTTTTTACCCATCCGGTCGAGGGAGGACCAAATATGGAGATGAAGCGTCCCGAGGCCTTCGGGGTCATGATACGGGGCAAAAGATATGATCTCCAGCAAAGTCTTAAGGAGATCAAGATTCCCAGCCTTCCTGGAAGGCCATCGAAGGTCAGTGCTTGGCAAGCCCGATACCAGCTAAAGCGCCCTGGAGATCATCTATTTTATCTAGTTCCTCAACCATACTTTGAGCCCGCAGAAGAAAAATTCATAAAACAGGTCACCAAGGTAGTGGTCAATGCCTTTGGGGCCGAGGAAGGCTGGGACAAGAAGATCGGCCTGGTCGCAGAAATAGTCCCCTTGACCCGCCCCTACGGTCTCTGGGCCGGAAACACCTTCCGGGGATTGGTTCTCATCAACGGGAAGCCTGCTCCCAACATCGAGGTAGAGGTTGAATTTTTGAACAACCAGGGTATCAAACCCCCGGCAGATCCCTTCATTACCCAGGTAATCAAAACCGATGCAAACGGTATCTTCTGCTACACTATCCCCTGGTCTGGATGGTGGGGTTTTTCCGCCCTGGGAGAAGGGGGGACTTTAAAATACCAAGGTAAGGAGTATCCAGTTGAACTTGACGCCGTGATCTGGATAAAGGCCTATTCCTTGCCTAAAGAGGTGAAATAGTGCATATCTCCGACGGCATCCTTCCTGTACCTATCTTGGTTGGCGGAGGGCTGGCGGCCTTGGCCGGAGTGGCGGTTGGTCTCAAAAGGCTTGAGCCCGAAAAGATCCCCCAAACGGCCCTCTTTACCGCCGCCCTCTTTATCGCCTCTCTAATCCACATCCCTTTAGGACCGACTTCGGTCCATTTGGTCTTAAATGGCCTGGCTGGCCTTATCCTCGGCTGGATAATCTTCCCGGCCTTCCTTGTGGCTTTGCTCCTCCAGGCCGTCCTCTTTCAATTCGGAGGGCTGACCACTCTGGGGATAAACACCTTGAACATGGCTGGCGGCGGGATCGTAGCCTATTATCTCTTTGGGCTTCTAGTCCGCCAAGGCAATGGACGGCTGGCCCAGATAGGGGCATCCCTGGCCGCAGCCCTGGGGATAGCCGTCACGGGCATGATGGTTGCCTTGGAGTTGGCCGCAGGAGGTGAGGCCTTTTATCCGGCCGCAAGGCTGGTCTTGGTAGCCCATCTACCGGTAATGGTCATCGAAGGGATAGTCTCAGCCGTCTTGGTGGGTTTTATCAAACGGGCTAAGCCGGAGATCTTGGAGTCCTTGACCGTTGCCCGAGCAAGGAGGGTCAGATGAAAAAAGCCTTAAGCCTTTTGCTCCTGGTCTTGACCATACCTTTTCTTCCCTCCCCAGCCTGGGGCCATCGGATAAATGTCTTTGCCTATAGCGAAGGAGAAAAGGTGGTCGTCGAGGTCTATTTCAACGATGGCACTCCCGCCAAAGGTAGCCTTATAAAGATCTATGAGACCGGCAGCGACAAGGTCCTTGTTTCCGGACGAACAGACAGAGAAGGACGATTTGTCTTTAACGCTCCCCGGAAGAAAGACTTGATGATCGTGGCCATTGCCGAACTCGGTCATCGGGCCGAATACCACCTCTCATTAAGAGAAAAAAGGCCGAACCAAGATACCCAAGCGGCCATTGGCACCCTTTTCTCCCCCTCCAAACAGGAAACTTGTAGCCTTGATGAAGAAAAGCTCAAGGAGATCGTCGGCCAGCAACTGGATCTCAAGCTCGCCCCCCTTTACAAGACCCTAAAGGAAATGGCCCGTCGGGAAGAGAAACCTTCGACCTCAGAGATCATTGGCGGCCTAGGCTACATTGCCGGTCTCTTCGGAGCCTTGGCCTATTTTTATTCCCGCAAGAGGCGGCCTTGATCAGGGAAAGTTTTGCCGAAGGCACCGGTCTCCTCCACCAACTCGACCCCCGGGTCAAGATTACCATCGCTTGCTTCCTGGCTGTGGTCGTAGCCACCAGCCCTAAACCAGGCGTTCTTCTTCCGGCCGCCTCTTTTGTCATCATCCTTCTAGCCGGCTCAGACTTGCCCTTCTTAGAGGTGGCCAAACGGATGGCCCTGGTAAACACCTTTGTCATCCTCTTGGCTCTGACCCTTCCTTTCAGCACTGCCGGAGAGATCATCTACCGGATAGGAGCTGTCAAGATCAGCCGCGAGGGTTTGATCCTGGCCGGACTCATCTTGGCCAAGGTCAATATTATCCTCTTGGCCATGATTCTTCTCCTTTCCACCTCTTCAGTCTTTACCCTGGCTCATGCCCTTCATCATCTCCATCTACCCTCAAGGTTTGTCCAGCTTCTGTTTTTTACCTTTCGTTATCTCCATGTCCTGGAAGAAGAGCTCAAAAAGATGCTTGAAGCCGCCAAACTCCGATGCTTTCGCCCCCGGACAAACCTGCTCACCTATCGGACTTATGCCTATCTTCTGGCCAGCCTTTTCATCCGTAGCTATGATCGAAGCGAAAGGATCTATCAGGCGATGGTCTGTCGGGGGTTCAGAGGGACATTTCCCGTATATCATCACTTCCACCTGAACCGAAGGGATGTCTTCTTCCTGGGGCTCTCAGGGGCCTATTGGTTGGCCTTGGCCATATGGGCCTTTGGCTAAGGACTTTCCGTCATCCCTTGGGCATGATATCTAAGCGTCTTGAGGATATGCAGGATCAACGGAAACCAGAGGATCTTATCCGCCTGGAGGAGATAGAGTTTAGTTATCCGGAACGGGTGATCTTTGAAAATCTTTCATTTGTTCTCAAAAAGGGAGAACGAATCGGTCTTATGGGCCCAAATGGGGCAGGCAAGACGACCTTGTTGCGACTCATTATGGGCCTCAACCGCCCCCGGGCTGGCCAGGTAATTATCTTCGGACAGAAACGCCGCCGTGAGGAAGACTTCTACGAGGTGAGGCGACGAATCGGCTTTCTTTTTCAGGATCCAGAAGACCAACTCTTCTGCCCTACGGTGGCCGAAGATATCGCCTTCGGCCCCCTGAACCTGGGCTTTCCCAGGGATGAGGTCAAGAGGTTGGTCGCCGAGACCTTAGATCTCCTTGGATTAAGAGACCTCGAGAAGCGCCCCACCTACCGGCTCTCTGGAGGAGAGAAACGGATGGTGGCCTTGGGCACCATTTTGGCCATGAGACCAGAGGTCCTTATCCTTGATGAACCCACCGGAGACCTGGATCCGGCCAACACCAATAAGCTCAAAAAAATCCTCAAATCCTTAAAAAGGACCTACCTTATCGTCTCTCATGACTATTATTTTCTGGCCTCCCTCTGTGACCGAATTCTCTGGTTCGAGAGAGGGCTTTTCAGGGAGGTTACCAAAGACGACCGGGAGGTCGGACCCGACCCCGACAAGACTATCAACCATATTCGTTTAGATAGTAGCCAAACTTCTGGAAGGCCTTCTTGAGGTCAAGCCTCTCTTCAAGGGAAAGAGAGCGATAGAGATGGTAGAACTTCTGAGGAGAGGCCTCAGGGGAGCAGACGGCCAAATAGATCTGGTCTTTCTTTTCAGGGGAAAGTTTAGAAGAGGCCAGAATCTTCTCCAAATCTCCGGCTCCACAGAGCTCGTTGGCGATAAGGGCCTGATCCTTCTTACCCATAAAGGCCCATTGCTCGCCTCGGCCCCGAGGGCCATAAGGACAATCACTTTTGATTACTGTTATAGAACGCGGAGCACAGGCACTAAAGACCAACAAGGTCAGAAAAATGGGAAGAAAAAGCCACCTTCTATCCAAAACCAACCTCCTTTGGGATTTTAGTGTAATTTTGTCTAATTTTGTCTTTATAATAAAACAATTTATAAGCTAGAGGCAAATAAATTTTGATGTTAACAAATCTGAGGTTAATATTTTGAGACTCATACTATTGAACACATCCGAGGAGGGTCCTTGAGCGAAGAAAGGCTCCAAAAACTGATCTCTCGGGCCGGGATTGCCTCCCGGAGAAAGGCCGAGGCCCTTATCAGAGCCGGTCGGGTGATGGTTGATGGAAGGGTGGTCACCGAGCTGGGACTAAAGGTAGACCCAACAAAGAGCCGGATTCTCGTCGATGGGCAGCTGATTTCCATCGAGCCACCGGTCTACCTCCTCCTTCATAAGCCTTCTGGTTATCTTACGGCCCTTTCAGATCCTTACGGGCGAAGGACCATAAAGGACCTTATCGCCGAGGTCCCTTATCGGGTCTTTCCTGTTGGCCGACTTGACAACGCCACCGAAGGGCTTCTGCTTCTTACCAACGACGGGGAGCTGGCCAACCGACTGCTTCATCCACGTTACGGGGTGGAAAAGGTCTACCGTGTCCAGGTAAAAGGCCATCCGAGCCCTGGGGCCTTAAGGCGCCTTCTTGAAGAGGGAGTAGAAGTGGAGGGTCGGACCGTGAGGCCTCGATCAATAAAACGACTGGGACGCACCCGACGGACGACTATGTTTGAGGTCGTTGTGACCGAGGGACGCAAGAGGGAGATCCGGAGGATGTTCGCTTTTTTGGGGCATCCGGTAAAGTACCTCAAGCGAGTCCGCTTTGGGCCTTTAAGCCTAGGAGATTTAGCTCCAGGAAGGTGGCGGTATCTGAGACCGGAGGAGATCAGGGCCCTTAAAAGGGCCGCCTTCGGTCCCAAGGAGGAAAAAGATGAAGACCTTTCCCCATCCCTTTGATCCGGCTGGTCAGCAAAAGATCGCTCAGGCTATAGCCCAGGCCGAGAAGGCCACAGCGGCTGAGATTGCTGTTATGGTTGTCTCCCAGAGCGGACGCTATCGGGAAGCTGAGATCTTGAGCGCCCTCATCTTGGGCCATCTTCTGGCCTTTGTTCTTACAGTAGGACTCTTCTCTGCCTCCCTTTGGCATTACGTCCCCTTAGAGTTCGGCCTCTCTCTGGCCTCTTATCCTCTTATACGTCGCTTCCCCTTTTTGAAGAAACCCCTCATCGGCCCCAGGAGAAGGGCCGAAAAGGTGTTTTTTCGGGCCCAAAGGGCCTTCCTCGAACAAGGGCTCCACCAGACAAAAGAGGCCACCGGAGTCCTCATCTTTATCTCCCTCTTTGAACGACGGGTCATGATCTTAGCCGACAAAGGAATAATGGCCCATGTCAGCCAAGAGGCTCTTGACCGCTGGGCAAAAAAACTGGCCCAGAAGATAAAACAGGGGCAGGCCATCGAGGGATTGTGCGAAATCATCAAAGAAATGGGCCAGAGCTTGGCCCAACATCTCCCTGTAAGGCCTGGAGATATAAACGAATTGCCTGATGAGATTATTTTCCGCCAGGAATAGACCTACCTCTCCTTATTCCGCCAGAGTTTTGCAAAAAACAACAAAAACAAGACTTCTTTTTACCGAAAAATGTTTCTTTTTGACTTTTTTTGACAAACGGGATATTCAGCAAGACCAGAAGTTTTAAAAAAAAGGGGGGTGATAAAAGCGAGAGTGCTCTTGAGGCTTTACTAACACAAAGATCACAGAGAGGAGGTTCCTATGGCGCCAAAGGTGATTTGGCTGTTTGTCTTTGTCGCTCTCTACTGGATTTACTGTATCTTCTGGGGTATCAAAGGGGCCCGGAGTGCGAAGACGGCCTCTGACTACTTCATTGCCGGGCGAAAGATCCCCCTCTGGGTCTTCGTCTTAGCCGCAACGGCAACCTCATTTTCCGGCTGGACCTTTATCGGCCACCCCGGCCTTATCTACAGAGACGGTTTTCAGTATGCCTTTGCTTCATTTTATGCCATTACTATTCCTTTTACCGGAGTCATTTTCCTCAAACGTCAATGGATGCTGGGCAAAAGGTTCGGTTATGTGACCCCAGGGGAGATGTTTGCCCATTATTATCAGTCTAATATTATCCGTCTTTTGGTAGTCATTGTTGCTTTAGTATTCTCCATCCCTTATCTGGGAGTCCAGCTAAGGGCCTCGGGGTTTCTCTTCAACGTCCTTACCGATGGTCTCCTGGATGTCGAGGTCGGCATGTGGCTTTTGTCCATTGTGGTCATCCTTTATGTAGCTATGGGGGGCCTGAGGGCCGTGGCCTATGTGGACACCATGCAGTGTATCCTTTTGGCCTTGGGAATTATTGCCATTGGTCTGATCACCCTCAAATCAGTAGGCGGCTGGCATGCCCTTCAGGAAGGCATCTTCAAGATGACCCAAGTGGACACCAAACTCACCCCGGATGGTTATAGTCACTACGTGGCCATCCCGGGGGTGATCCAGTTTGTCAAAAGTGGGCCCAGTGCGGTAGGCGGAGCCTGGACAGGAGTGATGATCCTCACCTACATGTTTGCCCTCATGGGCATTCAGTCGGCTCCGGCCTTCTCCATGTGGGCTTTCTCCAACAGGAATCCCAAGCCCTTTGCTCCTCAGCAGGTCTGGGCTTCTTCGGCAGGCATTGGTTTTATCCTTATCGTTTTTACGGCCATCCAGGGGATGGGAGGTCACTTAATCGGTGCTGACCACAAGCTTCTTGAGCTGGGCCTGGCCAAAGACGTCCTTAACCTTCACAAAGACCTTATGGAGATGCCCGGGAAACAGGGAATGTTAGTGCCGGCTTTAATTAATATCATGGCCGAGACAGCCCCCTGGCTGGTAGGGCTTTTGGCTGTCTGTGCCCTGGCCGCCATGCAGTCCACAGGCTCGGCCTATATGTCCACCGCGGCTGGGATGATCACCCGGGACCTTTATCGTTATTATCTCCGGCCAGAGGCCTCCCATGCTGAACAGAAACTCTTTGGTCGGATAGCCGTCCTTATTGTTGTTGGGGCAGCCCTTATCGTGGCCACCACCTCAAAAGACGCCCTGGTCCTTTTGGGAGGTCTGGCCGTGGCTTATGGATTCCAGATGTGGCCGGCTCTCATCGGTATCTGCTACTGGCCCTGGCTGACCAGACAAGGCATTGTTTTAGGGCTCATTGCCGGCCTTGTGGCTGTCACCTGCACAGAGACCATCGGCCAGAAATGGCTAGGAATTAAGGCCTGGGGACGCTGGCCCCTGACCATCCATTCTGCAGGTTGGGGGATCATCTTCAATCTGGGTATAGCCATCATAGTCAGCGCCTTCACCCAGGACAAAAAATCCCAAGAACACAAGGCCCAATTCCACAATTTCCTAAAGGACCACGCCGGCCTTTCCCCGGGAAAGAAAAAACTCGTTCCTTGGGCCTGGGCCATCACCCTCATCTGGTTCTTCTTCGCCATAGGTCCGGGAGCGGTTCTCAGCAACACCATCTTTGGCAATCCCAAGGATATGACGACCTGGATCTTTGGCATACCCTCTATCTGGGCCTGGCAGATTATCTGGTGGGCCTTAGGGGTCTTTATGATGTGGTTCCTGGCCTATAAGATGGAAATGTCCACCATGCCAGACAAGGAGATCGTTGCCCTGGTGGAGGACATCGCTGATCTTAAAAAGGCCCGTTTTGACCTCGACATGCCAGACTAAAAGAGAGGGGGGAAATCCCCCCTCTTTTGACCCATGGACAGAAAAGATTTCCGAAATCTCACCCTGGGTTTGATCTGTGTGGGGCTTCTGGTCTGGGGATTCCTCAAGGTCACCGCCGACTACGAGGAGTTTCCAGGAGAGATGACTTACCGGGAGGGGAATTACCGTTTGGAGAGGGGTGAATATGACCGGGCCCTTGAGTGTTTTAAGACGGTCCAGAAAATAAATCCCAACTTCCCCCCGGCCTATTTGGGAGAGGCCCTGGTCCATATCCAGGTCGGACACTATTCTGAGGCCCTTAAGATCCTAAATGCTCTCATCCAGAAGGATCCTGAATTTGCTGAGGCCTGGGCCAACAGGGGGATCGTCTTTGATCACTTAGGAAGATACCAAGAGGCCATAAGAGACTATCGAAAAGCCCTTGAGCTTAAACCCGATCTGGCGAAGGGCCCAGGAATTATCTATCGGATCCTCCACAACATATCCCAAAAGCCCTCGACTATAGCCGACCGTCTCCGATACCTGCAAAGCGAACTTGAAAAGCCCCCGGAGGAACGTCTCCTCCGAATACCAGAGCTAGATCAGCAACAGCCCCTTAATACCCGTAGGAGGTTTCTATGAAGAAGGCACTATTAGAGGCCAAGGACTGTGTCTTGATGATTATCGATCCCCAAGAACGACTCATGGCCGCCATAAGTGAGGCCGAGCGGGTAGAGAAGAACATCTCCCTTCTGATTCACTTGGCCAAGATCATGGAGATTCCCATTGTGGCCACCACTCAGTATGCCAAAGGCCTTGGCCCCTACGTCTCGGGGTTGAGAGAGTTCCTGACTGGGACTCCCTTCTATGACAAGATAGAGTTTAATGCCCTCGCGAACCCCGAGATCCTTTCGGTAACCAAAAACATAGGACGCAAAGAAATTCTTCTCTGCGGGGTAGAGACCCACATCTGCGTCTATCAGACCGCCTTGGGGGCCTCCCTGGCCGGCTTTGTCCCCAGGGTGGTAGCTGATGCCACCTCTTCAAGAAACCTTGAAAACATGACCTATGGCCTCAACCACTTAAGATCCCTGGGATTCCCTGTGGTCTCCACGGAAATGGTCATCTACGAACTTCTCCGAAGGGCCGACACCACGGCCTTCAAGGCCATGCTTCCCTATCTAAAGTAGCGTTCTTTACCTATGTGGCCACCGGCTTTAAGACTGAGGACCCTTTTTCTCCTCCTTTGGCTGGCAGGGGTATTGGGTGTCTTCTGGGTGGGTTTTATCTGGCTCTTCCACCAGATCCCAGCCGCCGATAAGAAGACCTTCTTTTATTTTTTAGTCTTCGGATTTGCCTATACCTTTTGGCTCCTCTTTTTGATGATGCTCATCTATACCTATCCTTTACGGGAGATCCGCCGGCTGGCCAAAGAGGCTGAGATTCTAGTTATGGAAAATGCCCCTGAGCTCATTAAGGGCCTTAACGAGGCCCCCCATTCCCTTGAGGCCTTGGCTGGATATCTCCGCCACCTGAGAACAGCCTTTGGCAAACGGGCCCTTGAGCTTGAACATCTAGTGGAGGAGGCTACTAGGAGGCTTGAACTTGAAAAAAACGCCTTGGCCTTGATACTGCGGAGCTTGGCCGAGGCGGTCCTGGTCATTAGTCGTGATTTTCGCATTGTTCTGGTAAACCCGGCAGCCAACAGGCTCTTTGGAGAAGACAGGGCCTTCCTCGGTGGAAGCGCTCTTTCCGTCTTCGATCAGGATTTTCTCCTTAGGATCCTTGAGGATCTGGAGAAGGCCCCAGAGGCCTGTCGCCCCATTTCCCACCAAGGTCTAAATGGCTGGGCCTGTCTCATGAAGGACCAAAGAGGGCAAACTTTGGGCATAGTGATGACCTTTCAGAGTCCTCCTGGACGGCAACCTCCGGACAGCCTAGGAGAAGGTCCCAAAGAGGACCTCTCAAGCCTCACGGTTACCGAAGCCCCAAGACTTTGGCGTCCGGTGGCCTTTGACTTTGACCTTTTTGCTGCCAGCTGTTCTCCAAATGTTGATCCTGAGCTTCCCCTGAGACAGCTTCGCTACACAGTCTTTGATACCGAGACCACCGGTCTTGAGCCTTCTTTGGGAGATAAGATCGTCGCCATCGGAGCCGTTCGTTTGGAGGGAGGACGCCTGCTCAGAGAGGCTATTTTCCACACTTTAGTTAATCCAGGACGCCCGATTCCCAAGGCAGCGACCAAGATCCATGGTATCACTGACGAGATGGTTCGAGACAAACCCAGTCTGGCTGAGGTTCTCCCACGGTTTCTCGCCTTTTGTGAGGGAACCGTGCTAGTGGCCCACAATGCGGCCTTTGATCTCAAATTTCTAAAAATTGAGGCCGAACGTCAGGGCTTAAGGCTTGATCTGCCGGTGGTGGACACTCTGCTTATCTCCTACGGACTGTTTGAGGAATTTCCCGGACACAATCTTGACGAGATCGCCGGACGCCTCGGCCTCGTCGTTGCCGGCCTCCATAGCGCCCTGGGAGATGCCCTGCTTACCGCGGAGATCTTCCTCCGCTTTATTCCTTATCTTGAGCGCCGGGGAATAAAAACCCTTAAGGATCTCTTTGAGTTTTGCCGGAAGATGTACTCTTTGAGGAGACTTCAAAGGAAATTTTAGATGTCCCGATCAGAATCCTCCCAAGAGGCCATAAGAAGGAGGCTTCAGGCCCTGAGTCCCTTCTCCTATGAGGCACCCGTGGCCGAAGTCATGGTCTCGCCGGTCTTTACCTGCCCTTCGAGCCTTCCCGTCCGGAAGGTGGCCCAAGAGATGGCCAAACGACGGATATCCTCAGCGGTAATCGTCTCCGAAAAAGGCTCTCCTGTAGGGATAATCACCGAACGGGACATCTTGACCAAAGTTGTCTCCCAGGAGGGGGTTGATCCAGATCGAACACCGGCAGCAGCCATTATGAGCGCCCCCCCGCTGACCCTGACTCCCAGGGCCAAACTTTATCAGGCACTGTCCTTGTTGGCCCGCTACGGCATCAAGCACCTTCCGGTAGTAGAGGACGATCGGGTTGTAGGCATTATCACCCTGCGTCAGATAATCCGTCTCACCCACTCTGAGCCCCTGGTGATCATCGGCCAGATAGAGGCAGCCAAAGGTCCGGAGGAACTGGCCGAGCTAAAGGCTAGCCTGCCGGCTCTGGCCGCTAATCGTCTCTCAATTGGTCTTCCGGCCACAGAGATCATGACTATGGTTTCCCTCATTCATCGAGACCTTCACCGCCGAGCCTTTGAGCTGGCCCTAGAGGAGATGAACACCCCCCCCCCGGCCCGCTTCTCTCTATTTCTTACCGGAAGTCACGGTCGGGCCGAGGCCCTTTTAGCTCCTGATCAAGACCACGGTCTCATCCTGGCCGACTATCCCGATGGCCAATACGAGGCCGTTGATGGCTATTTTCGAAAGCTGGCCACCAGATTCGGCTCTCTGCTTGAGGCAATAGGCTATCCCCGTTGCCCGGGCTACATCATGGCCGAGAATCCCCTTTGGAGGAAACGGCTCTCGGAGTGGAAGGCTCAGTTTCTTATCTGGCTTGGAATTGATGCCTATCACATCGTGAGGTACCTGACCCTTATCTTCGACGCCAGCCCTATCCTGGGTGAAGAAGCGCTTTTTGAGGATCTCCAGGCCTATGAAATCGGACTTATTCAACGACACCACAACATCATCCGGCAGATGTATGAGGAAGAGGCCGGCCATAAGGTCCCCCTAGGGCTTTTTCGCCAGTTCATCACTGAAAAGGAGGGCCCTTATCGGGGCAAACTCAATCTTAAACAAAGCGGGCTCATCTTCGTGGTTGAGGCCGTAAGGGTTCTGGCCCTCAAGGCCGGCATTACCGAGGCCTCAACCCTTGAGCGCCTCCGGAGCCTAGTCAAAAGGGGAGTCCTCTCCCGGGAAGACGCCGAATATGCCGAACATGCCTTCCACATTCTCGTCCACTACGCCCTCCAGGCCCAGATCGACTCCTGGCAAAGAGGGGAACCGATAACTTTTTACCTTGATCCCCGAAGGCTCTCGGCCCATGACCAAGACATGTTGCGCTACGCCTTTCAGGCCGTAAAAAGACTCAAAGAGTTGGTAGACGCCGCCTTTGGGGGCCTGATCCTCTGAGTCCTAGCTCTTTAACCATGACTTGACTTAGAGCTTAAAATTTGCGATTGAGCTAAAAATGACCATTTAAGATGAAAAAATTACAGGAGGTGAGAGATGAACCGATTAAAGACTTTGTTCCTGGTTCTCTTGGCCCTTTTGATGGTGAGTATTCCTGCCCGGGCCGAAAGCCCGGAAGAACTTAAGGCCCAGATCGAAGTCTTAAAACGCCAGATGGCCGAGATGCAGGCCCAAATGCAGGCCCAGATTGAGGCCCTCCAGAAGAAGCTGGAACAAGTTCAAAGCCAGGGAGTAGCCCCTCAGGTGGTGGCCAAGGAGGCCCGGCCGGTCTTTAGCAAAAAGAACACCGAGTGGCTTCTCTACGGCAAGATCAAAACCGACTTCAACTATGACACTGCCCAGATGATTTACTACAAGGATTTCATTGGGGCGGTGGCCAATCGGGCCCAACACCCGGACGTGAGCAACGATTCCACCAACTTCAACCCCCGGGATACGCGCTTCGGCTTCTGGGCAGCCCACAAGGAGGGCAACTGGCTGGTCAAGGGACGTTTTGAGATGGACTTCTATGGATACAACAACGGCAACAACCTCATCCCCCGGATGCGGCTTGCCTATACCGACATCACCAATCTGGCCACTAAGACCAGCCTGCGTATTGGCCAAGACTGGATTCCCATTGCCCGGCTCAACCCTTCAACCGTTGACTTTGGTATCCTTACTGCTGCAGGCAACCTCTGGTGGCGGGTCCCTCAGGCTACAGTCCGCCAGAAATTGAACGACAACTGGGAGGTCCTGGTGGCCCTCATGAAACATCGCCGTATTGACCCGGCCCGAGAGGATCGTATGCCTTGGTTGTTGACCAGAGTGGCCTATAGCGGCGGCATCCTTGGCCCAGGAAATATGATCGCCCTGGGTGCCGGCTATCGGCATGCCAGCTATGAGACCCAAGACTCCGACAACGTCGATCGCTGGCTGGCGGTGGCAGAATGGAAGTTCTATCTTCTGGGCAAGCAGTTTCTCTTCAAAGGAGAGGCCTGGGTTGGTGAAGGCATCGGCGAAAACTTTCTCCGCTACGAGCTTGATACCACCCAGAACGGTGATCCGGTTTCGGCCTCCGGAGGCTGGGCTGATCTCACTTGGTTCTTTGCCCCCAGATGGTCGGCCACCGTAGGATTTGGGTTTGACAACCCCAGCGACAGCGATATCATGGAGGGACGCACGGTTGCTAATCTTTCTGACCGGCAGTTCACTCAGAATACCCAATATTTTGCCAACATCTGGTATCAGCTTACCAAACCGGTAAAGGTAGGCTTTGAGGTCATCCACATTGAGACCGAAAGAGATAAACAGACCGATGTGGCCAATCGCTTTACTCTCTCTGTACAGTATCTATTTTAGGACCTGGGTCCAAAAAAAGCGGGGCCTTAAGGCCCCGCTTTTTTTGTGATTTGCTAACAAAATCACAATCTTTTTAGGAGGTGCCCCCTATGTCCCAAACAACTAAGATAGAATCGGTCCTCAAAGAGCAGCGGATCTTCTATCCTCCCCAGGTTGGCCGAGATGAGGCCTATATCGCCACCATGCATGAATACCGGGAGATCTACCGCTACAGTCTGGAGGATCCCGACGGCTTCTGGAGTGAGCGGGCCAAAGAACTAATCAGCTGGTTTCGCCTCTGGGATCGGACCTGCTATTGGGATTTCGAAAAGCCAGAGATTCGCTTCTTCGAGGGGGGAAAGCTCAACGCCTGCTATAATTGTCTGGACCGGCACCTGACCGGCGAGACCAAGAACAAGGCTGCCATTATCTGGCAGGGAGAGCCCGATGAAGACGTTCGAGTCTATACTTACCAGATGCTCCACCGAGAGGTCTGCCGCTTTGCTAATGTTCTCAAAAAGCTGGGCATAAAAAAGGGAGATCGGGTAGCCATCTATCTCCCCATGATCCCGGAGCTACCGGTGGTCATGTTAGCTTGCGCCCGCATCGGAGCCATTCATTCGGTAGTCTTTGGGGGGTTTTCTTCCGAAAGTCTCAAAACCAGGATTCAGGACTGTGAGGCCAAGATCCTCATCACCGCCGATGGTTGTTGGCGGGCTGGACGCAAGATCGAACTCAAAAAGAATGCTGATGAGGCCCTTAAGGACTGCCCCACTGTTGAGAAATGTGTAGTCGTCAGACGTCTGGGGCTGGAGATAAACTGGATCAATGAGCGAGACCTCTGGTACCACGAGGCCGTCTGGGCCGATGATATTGAAGATTGGTGTGAGTGCGAGGAGATGGATGCCGAGGACATCCTCTTCATCCTCTATACTTCCGGCTCCACTGGCAAACCTAAAGGGGTCTTCCACACCACAGGGGGCTACCTCGTCTATACGGCCCATACCCTTCAATGGGTCTTTGATCTTAAACCGGAGGACATTTTCTGGTGTACAGCCGACATCGGTTGGATCACCGGCCACTCCTATATTGTTTATGGCCCTCTTACCTTGGGAGCTACGGAAATAATGTATGAAAGTGTTCCTACTTATCCCCATCCGGGACGCTTTTGGGAGCTTTGTGAACGCTATGCGGTCACCCTTTTCTACACGGCTCCCACTGTCATCCGGGCCCTCATGCGTGAGGGGGATGAATGGCCCCAGAGGTATGACCTTTCTTCCCTCCGTATTCTGGGAAGCGTAGGTGAGCCCATTAATCCTGAGGCCTGGCTCTGGTATTACACCAACGTGGGCCGGGGCCGCTGTCCTATCGTTGATACCTGGTGGCAGACCGAAACCGGAGGCTTCCTTATCTCTCCGCTCCCCTACGCCGTACCTCTTAAGCCGGGATCAGCTACTGTGGCTCTACCAGGAGTTGAACCCGTAATCCTCAAAGACGACGGCACTCCGGCCGGAGTAAACGAAGGGGGACACCTCTGCATGAAGAGGGCTTGGCCGGGCATGCTCCGGGGGGTCTGGGGAGATCCAGAACGCTTTAAACAGATCTACTTCAGCCGTTTCAAAGGCTACTATTACACCGGTGATGGAGCCCGCCAGGATGAAGATGGATATCTCTGGATCATGGGACGCCTTGATGACGTCATCAATGTCTCCGGGCATCGACTGGGGACTATGGAGCTTGAATCCGCTCTAGTGGCCCATCCAGCCGTAGCCGAAGCAGCGGTCATCGGTGTTCCCCATGAGGTCAAAGGAGAGACCATCTATGCCTTTGTCATCCTTAAGGATGGCTATGAGCCCTCGGATGAGCTCCGTAAAGAACTTGTTAAACATGTCAGAACAGTCATCGGACCCATTGCCACGCCGGAGTTTCTCCAGTTTGTCCCCGGCCTTCCCAAGACCAGAAGCGGCAAAATCATGCGCCGGATCCTGAGGAAGATCGCTACTGGCCAATATGAAGACCTAGGTGATACGAGCACTCTAGCCGATCCAGCGGTGGTAGAGGATCTCATCAAGGGCCGGGAAGAACTCCTAAGGTAAATCTGCTTCTTCCAGAAAAAAACGGGGCCCCTTAGGCCCCGTTTTTTTATTGGCCTATTATTTGGACGATGAGTCTTCGTCTGCGCGGACGGTTGTCAAAATCAAGGAAGACCACCTGTTGCCAAGTCCCCAAAAGAAGCCGCCTCCCGGAGAAAGGAATACTCAAAGATGGTTTCATCAGGGCCGCTCTTACGTGGGAAAACCCGTTGCCATCCCCCCAGGCCTTGTCGTGTTCGTAGGCAATATCAGTAGGGACAAGACAACCTGACGCAAGTTTGGGGGCTCTTGGACAGGTGTGTTCGTAGGCAATATCAGTAGGGACAAGACGCTCTAGGGTCCGGCGTAGATCTTC
Source organism: Thermosulfuriphilus sp. (assembly GCF_054026695.1). Lineage (NCBI taxonomy): Bacteria > Pseudomonadati > Thermodesulfobacteriota > Thermodesulfobacteria > Thermodesulfobacteriales > Thermodesulfobacteriaceae > Thermosulfuriphilus > Thermosulfuriphilus sp. Next base: position 81,651 of record NZ_JBPMLP010000045.1, on the reverse strand, counting down.
GATGACCCCCGGCTCGAACTCAATGGTCGTCACCGCCCCCGTAGATCCGGGAACAAAAACCGTCAAGTTGCCTTCGTTGAGTTGAGATCGCTGGAGTATTTCTCTTATCTGGGGGGTTATGTCATGGGTGTCGCCAAAGCCACGGGTGGAAAGCTCAAGGTCTTCGGTGATTACCCGAACCATGGGAACCTCCTTGCCAGCAAGATTTTCAAATTCTTCCTGGATCTTCTCCCCTTCAGTCGTCCTTGGTCAAGTTTGACCCTGCCTGGAGGCTTGAAGTGATGCCCAAGAGGCTGTAGAGATGGAAAGATATTTCTTCTCAGGAGAGGCTCTTATGGGAGAGGTAAGGGTTATTGTTCTGGCCGGTTTCGGGACTAATTGTGAGAGGGAGACAGCCTATGCCTGCCGGGCAGCCGGGGCCGATCAGGTGGATATCGTCCATCAGGCTGAGCTTATTTATGGAGAAAAGCGTCTTGATGATTACAACTTTCTCTGCCTGCCCGGAGGCTTCTTAGATGGAGACAACCTGGGAGCCGCTCAGGCAGCTGCCCACCGATTTCGCTATGCCCGGGTAAAGACCACTGGGGAACCTCTCCTTGACCAGCTCTTGTCCTTCATCGATCAGGGAGGAGTCGTTTTGGGTATCTGCAATGGCTTTCAGCTCATGGTAAAGCTTGGTCTCCTTCCAGGTCTTGAAGGTCGCTATACCGAACGTTTGGTTTCTCTTACCTATAATGATTCCGGACGCTTTGAAGACCGCTGGGTCTGGCTCAAGGTCAATCAGGACTCCCCCTGTATCTTTACCAGGGGCCTGAACCGGCTATATCTCCCTATCCGTCATGGAGAAGGAAAGTTTGTCACCCTGGATGATGAAGTCCTCAAAAATATCCTCTCTCTTAATCTCCACACCCTCCAGTACATCTCTCCAGAGACGGAGGAGCCCACCGAGCAGTATCCTTTTAATCCCAACGGATCCACTGTGGCCATTGCCGGAATATGTGACCCGAGTGGCCGCCTCTTTGGCCTTATGCCTCACCCTGAGGCTTTCAATCACCGAACAAATCATCCTTTTTGGACCAGAGAGTCCTTACCAGAAGAGGGGCTGGGGCTTCAGATCTTCCGCAACGCCATAGAATATCTCCGTGAGCAGTCGGCCTGATGCGGGTGGCAACTGATCCAAGCCTTTATCATCGCACTCTGGTCTTTCTTTTTGAGTTGCGCCGTTTCCTCCTCCTTATGGGGGCTATTTTTGTGGCCACAGTGGCTGTCATCTACTTTTATTCTCCGGCCCTTTTGCGTTATCTCCAGCATCATCTCAATCAGAAATTGGCCTTTTTTGGTGTTGCCGAGCCTTTTATCGCCCTGATCAAGCTCTCGGTAGCCACGGCCATCTTTGTCCTCATGCCTCTGATCCTTTTGCGTATCTGGCTGGCCCTGGCTGCCACCTTTCATCTCTCGCGTCTCTTTGGCATTGTCTTTGTATTTGCGGCCACGGTCCTTTTCTATGCAGGAGCCGCCTTCTGCTACTTCGTCACCCTACCCTTTGGTATAAACTTCCTCCTCTCCTATGGAACAGGAAAGATCCAGCCAGTCATATCTGTAGGGAAATTTGTCTCTTTTGTAGGGCTTTTTATCATTTCCTTCGGCCTCATCTTCGAGCTACCCCTGATAATGATACTCCTGTCAAGGCTCGGTCTGGTTCATCCTCGGACCATGGCCCACTATCGCCGTCACGCCATTTTGATAATTTCGATCCTTTCGGCTGTCCTCACCCCGACACCTGATGTTTTTAATATGTCCCTGATGGCCCTGCCCCTTTACTTCCTCTTTGAGGCTGGACTCCTTCTGGCCCGTCCCTTTGCCAGAGGCCCGCAACTAGACACCGATAAGACCTAAAGTATCTTCGAGCTTCCAAGAATCCCCTTGATCTCCAAATTCTGGAACTATATGGTCAGAATAGAGTTCTTTTAAAGTAGCAAAGGAGGAGGCATGAGGGCTATCTGGTCAGGGGTCTTGAAGATCTCTCTGGTAACTATCCCAGTCAAGCTATATCAAGCCGTGATCAAAAAAGGGCTCACCTTTCACTTAGTCCACAAGGTATGCGGAACCCGGATTCGATACGAAAAGGTCTGTCCAAACTGCGACCGGGCAGTGGCCGATGAAGAGATTGCCCGGGCCTGGCCGCTGGACAACGAACACTACATAATTATCACTGATGAGGAGCTAGAGGAGCTTCGCCTAGGCTCTTCAGAGGCAATAGAGGTTAAAGGCTTTCTTAGGCCCGAAGAGATCCCTCCGGCCTTCTACGCCGATTCTCACTACCTGGTCCCTGACGGATCCACGGCCGGTCAGGCCTTTGCCCTTTTTTATCGGGCTATGGAAGAAAGCGGACGAGCGGCCCTAGCCACCGCCATTATTCGGCATAAGGAACGCCCCCTCATCATCAAGCCCTATCAGGGAAAGTTTTTGACCAGTACCCTCCATTTTAAAGACGAGGTCATCCCGGCTGAGGATCTAGCTATCAATCTAGAACAGGGTGATGAAAAAGGTCTGTATCTAGCCAAGACCATCGTAGAGAATCTTTCTATCGACTTTGATCCTGAGACCCTGGTTGACCACTATCGAGAATCGGTCCTGGCCCTCATTGAGGCCAAGGCCCGAGGTGAAGCCCTTAAACCCCGGCCAGAGAGGGAGAAGGCCAAGGTGATCAGCCTTATGGAGGCCTTGAGGCAAAGCGCCGAGGAGACTGCCAGGAAAAGGCTGGTTCGAGCAAGAAAAAGGACAAAAGGGAAACGTGTCCGCCAGACTTCCTGAACGTCTTAAACCCATGCTCGCCCATCTCAGTCAACCCTTTGACTCCCCTGACTACCTCTACGAAATAAAATGGGATGGGAGCAGATGCTTGTTTTTTATCGAAAAAGGGAGGCTTCGCCTTCAGAATCGAAGGCTTAGTAATATCACCTATCGTTATCCAGAATTTGAGCACCTCCCCCTCAAGATCCCTGCTGATGGAGTAGTTTTTGACGGAGAGATCGTCGTTTTAAAAAACGGGATCCCCCACTTTTTGAGCCTTCAAGAACGAGAGCACACCCTCTCTCGGGACCGCATCCGCCTTTTAAGCCGCTATCTTCCGGCCACCTACATGGTCTTTGACCTCCTTTACCTTAATTTTGAACCTCTTTTGGAAAGACCCCTCATTGACCGAAAAGAATTTTTGAAAAAGGTCCTTCCCGAGGATCCTCAGCTGGTGGAATCAAGCTACGTCTTCCAAAGAGGACAAAGTTTCTTTGAGGCCGCCTGCCGCAAAGGTTTTGAGGGGGTAATGGCCAAGAAGATTACCAGCCCCTATCTTCCTGGCCAGCGGAGTCATTATTGGCTTAAGTTCAAGCCCCGAAAAAAAAGCCTCTGTTTCATCATCGGATATCTTTTAAACAATAAAGGGGAGCTTAAGTCCCTTTTGATCGCCGAGGAGACCGAGAAAGGATTTCGCTTCCGGGGGCGGGTGGGAAGCGGCCTTGGTTTGGACGAACAAAAACGTATTCTCAAACTTTTAAAGAGCCTTCCGGAGATCGAACATCCAAGATTCGCCCCTCGGATTTCCGGAGCCCACTGGGTAAGACCAGAACTTCGCTGTCTGGTATCCTATCAGGAGGTGACCAATCAGGGCCGTTTTCGGGCCCCGGTCTTTGAAGGACTTCTTGAATGAAGCAGGTTTTCAGGCTGGAAGAGGTCGTCCGGCTCACGGGCCTTTCGGCTCCAGAGATAGAAAGGCTGGCTCGAAAAAAAGTCGTCCTCCCTGGAAGGGACGAGAAAGGTCCCTTCTGGGGTTTCCAGGAGATCAGAGCCCTGAGAAGGATCAGGGACCTCCTTGATCAGGGGGCAAGTCTAGAGAGGCTGATCAAGGATCTAAAGAGCTTGGCCCCTGAAGATCTTCACCGTACGGAGATGCGGGGCAACAGGTTTGTCTTGCGACGGGGTCGGGCCCTGATAGAGCCTGGAGGGCAACTCTGCCTTGACTTTTCTCCGCCACAGTCCCAAACCATCCCTTTTGCTCCGACCACTGCTGAGGCCTGGTTCTTTCTAGGGCTTTCCCGGGAGGCCCAGGGGGATTCATCTGGGGCCAAGGAGGCCTATGAGAAGGCCCTCAAACTTGACCCTCGCCATACCGATAGCTTGGTCAACCTGGGCAACATTGACTACCAGGAAGGGGAACTCTCCCGGGCCAAAGAGCTATATTTCCAGGCCCTTTTGCTTGAACCTGATCATCCAGAGGCTTCTTTTAACCTGGCTTGCCTCCTCATGGAGGAAGGGGAACCTCAGCTGGCGGCCATCTTCTTCCGCCGGGTGGTAGAGCTGGAGCCAGGGTTTACCGATGCCTTTTTCTCCCTGGGTGAGGCCCTTCTCCTCATGGGTCGTCTGGAAGAGGGACGCCTCTGGCTTAAACACTATCTTACTGTTGACCCCCAGGGCCCTTATGCCTCCCTGGCTAGAAAGCTTCTCAAGAGAGGCTCTCCATGAAGAACAAAGACGTAGCCGAGATTCTCCGTAACATTGCTGCCCTTCTTGAGATCAAAGGGGATAATCCCTTCAGGGTTAGGGCCTATCAGCGGGCCGCCCAGAATATCGAATCCCTCACCACCGATGTAGCTGAACTGGCTCAGGCCGGGAAACTGGAGCGTATTCCGGGGGTTGGAAAGGATCTGGCGGCCAAGATAAAAGAAATAATCGCCACCGGGACTTGCCCAAAGTACGAAGAGCTAAAACAGAAGATTCCCCCGGAGTTGATTACCCTCCTTTCTATTCCCGGAGTAGGTCCCAAGACAGCCAAGCTCCTTTACGAAAAACTGGGCATCAAAAGCATAGAAGAACTTGAGAGGGCCTGCCTTGAACACCGGATAAGTCGCTTACCCGGCATCCGGACCAAGACCGAAGAAAACATCCTCAAGGGAATCAGACTTATTAAAAAACACGTTGAACGAAGACCCCTGGGGGAAATTTTGCCCTTGGCTGAAGCCCTAGTAGCCACACTCCGCCAAAAGTCCCCGGTTGACCGGATCGACATCGCCGGATCCATCAGAAGGCGTCGGGAGACGGTCAAGGATATCGACATCCTGGTGACCTCTCGCCATCCGCTGAAGGTTATGGAGATCTTTGTTGGGCTTCCCCTGATAGGAGAGGTTATTGCTAGGGGGGAGACCAAGACTAGTGTCCGCCTAAAGGAAGGCATCCAGGTCGACCTGCGGGTGGTTGATCCGGCCTGTTATGGAGCGGCCTTGGCCTATTTTACAGGCTCTAAGGCCCACAACATTCGCATTCGGGAACTTGGAGTCCAGCGGGGTCTCAAGATAAACGAATATGGGATCTTCCGGGGTGAGGAGCGGATCGGTGGCCGGGAGGAAGAAGAAGTCTTTGCCGCTGTGGGTCTCCCCTGGATCCCCCCTGAGCTTCGGGAAGACCGTGGCGAGATAGAGGCAGCCCTAGAGGGAAGGCTCCCTAATCTGGTGGCCTATGAAGCGATCCTGGGTGATCTTCACGTCCATTCCAGCTTTAGCGATGGTGTCGCCAGTGTTGAGGAGATTGGGGAGCGGGCTGAGGCCATGGGTCTTTCTTGGGTGGGGATCTGCGATCATTCCCAAGGGCTACGGGTGGCCGGTGGGCTTAAGTCCGAAGATATAGCCGCCAAAAAAGAGGCCATTTCTCGATTCAACCGAAGAAAAAAGAAGGTCAAACTCCTTTTCGGCACTGAGGTTGATATCCTGGCCGACGGCACCCTGGACTATCCAGATGAACTTCTCAAGGAGTTTGACCTGGTCATTGCCTCCATCCACAGTGGCTTCAGACAAGATGAGGCCACCCTTACCAAACGCATTCTCTCGGCCATAAAAAACCCTTACGTCCACATCATTGGCCACCCTACTGGTCGACTTCTCGGAGAACGGGCCCCTTACCCTCTTGATCTTAAGGCTGTCTTGGCAGCGGCCAAAGAGGCCGGAGTGGCCCTAGAGATAAATGCCTATTACAAGCGCCTGGATCTAAACGATGTCAATGCCCGAGCGGCCAAAGAGGCCGGAGTAAAGCTGGCCATCGGCACAGACGCCCACAGCCTGGAACAGTTAGCTTTTTTGCCCCTAGGAGTGGCAATGGCCAGGAGAGGCTGGTGCGAGGCCCAAGACCTTCTAAACTGCCTCCCTTACCGGAATCTCCTCAACTGGCTCCAGAAGAGACACTCAAAGTAAGATCCTTGCCTAAAAACTGCAAGGCTTTGATCTGCATCAAGGGAAAAAAGAATTTTCGCCTTTATTTTAAGGAAAAACTAACCGAAGAAGGAGATGAATCATGGTCAAAAGTGTCCGTAAAATCATCGAGATAGACGAAGAGCTTTGTGACGGCTGTGGAAAATGTGTTCCGGCCTGTGCCGAGGGGGCCATTGAAATTATCAACGGCAAGGCCCGTCTGGTGGCCGAAAAATACTGCGACGGTCTGGGGGCCTGTCTGGGAGAATGTCCCAAGGGGGCTTTGAGGATCGTTGAGCGGCCAGCCGAAGAATTCGATGAAGAGGCCGTCAAACGCTACCTTGAAGAGAAAAAAAAGGCCCAGGAATCCCCTGTCTGTGGTTGTCCCTCGGCCAAGATCCAATTCTTGGCCTCTGAAGCCCCGGCCTGTCAAAGTGCCAATACCCCTCGAGGGCAAGCCAACTCTGCCCTTTCTCACTGGCCGGTTCAGATAAGGCTTGTCCCGCCAACGGCCCCTTTCCTCAAGGAAGCGCAACTATTGGTGGTGGCCGACTGTACCCCAGTGGCCTATTCCCGACTTCATGAAGACTTTCTGGCCGGAAGAATCATCCTTATCGGATGTCCTAAATTCGACAATCCTCAGGAATATGTAGAGAAGTTCGCTCAGATCTTCAGCCAGGCCGACATCAAAGAAGTCACCATCCTTATTATGGAGGTGCCCTGCTGTGGAGGACTTCCGGTAATCGTCAAAAAGGGGCTGGAGATTTCTGGCCGAAAGGTTCCATTCCGGGTGGTTACCATCAGCACCAGAGGTGAAATCCTTAGAGAGGAAAGCTGGTAGTTCAGGAGGCCAACTATGCACTGGGAACCAGAGGCCGAGGCCCTGATCAAACGTGTCCCATTTTTTGTCCGTAGCCGAGTGCGTAAGCAGGTCGAGGAGTTTGTCCGCCAAAAGGGGAAAAGGATTGTCTCTGAAGCCGATGTCTTGGAGGCCAAAAGGGTCTTGCGAGACAAGGCCGCCCAGGTCCGCGAGGGTTTCAGTGTCGAGGCCTGTTTCGGGACCAGTGGGTGTCCCAATGCTGTGACCAGCTCCGGAAAACTTCTCAAAAAGATCGAGGCCCTTCTCAAAGAGGCCGATCTGACCAGATTCCTGGAGGAAAAGGTCGGCGGCCCCCTTAAACACCACCATCAGTTCCGAATTGGCCTTGCTGAATGTCCCAACGCCTGCTCTCAGGTTCACATCCGAGACTTCGCCCTCATCGGTCAGACAATACCCGAGGTCACGGGGGAATCTTGCCTGGCCTGTGGGGAGTGCCTTGAGGTCTGTGAGGAAGAGGCCATCAGTCTGGCCGAAGGCCCGGTAATTGCCACGGAGAGATGTCTCGCCTGCGGCGCCTGCGCCAAGATCTGCCCTTCAGGAACGATCAAATCCGGGCCCAAGGGATATAGAATTCTGATCGGAGGCAAACTGGGCCGCCATCCCCAACTGGCCAGAGAAATTATCCCTCTGGCCGATGAGACCCAGGTCTTGGAGACCTTGGATACCGTGCTTAGGCTTTATAAAAAACTTAACCGAAAAGGGGAGCGTCTGGGAACCATCATCCAGAAGGTTGGTTGGGAGCGTTTTGAAGAACTTTTGGCAAAGCACTGAAGTTCGAGAAAAACAAAGGGGGGTAACAATGGCGGAGGTCAAAATTCCGGGAGCTGTTGTCCAGAAGGACGGAAGCTTTGCGATCTCTGTTGAGCTTCCCCAGCTGGCCCTAAAGGCCGAAGTCCTCTCCCTGCTCGCAGATTTGGCCAGGGAAGGCTATCTTGTCCATCCGACCACAGCCCAGAAAATCATGATTTTGGGGATTCCGAAGGATAGGGTTGCCGGGGTCATTGAGGCTTTGGAGACAGCCGGAGCCCAGGTCCGCAAATCAGGAACATCCTTTCAACCCCGAACCTGTGTAGGCCTTCCCTTCTGTAAACTGGCCCTAAAAGAGACCTTTCCCCTAGCAGAAAAGATCTATTACACCTTTAAGGGCCGGCCTGTACCCCATAAGTTCAAAGTGGCCATCAGCGGTTGTCCGGCCTGTTGCTCCTGGGCCAACAATATAGATTTGGGCTTTGTAGCCGTAAGGGACGGATTCAAGATCTATATCGGTGGCAAAGGGGGATACAGGCCCAGACCAGGGGTCCTGCTGGGCAAGGCCTCGGGGGAAAAGGAGGCCTTAGGAGCCATGGAAGCCGTCCTAGAATTCTTCAATCGTTACGGACGCCCCAGAAAACGTCTAGCCTGGGCCGTAGAGAAAACCGGACTTGATCCCCTGATGAAGGAACTCCAGGGACTTATCAAAGAGAGCTAACATCCACACAAGGAGGAAAAAGTGCCCAGATTGGTAGTTGACCGGGAGGCCTGTATTGGGTGTGGGACCTGCGTGGAGCTTTGCCCAGAGGTCTTTGACTCGATGATGAAGAAAAATCCTTTGTCAAGAACGAAGAGGCCTGCGCAATTTGTGATTGCGAGGAGGCCATAAATACCTGCCCGGTTGAAGCCATCTCCTGGCAAGAAGGTTGACCCTAAAAGGGCTCAACTTTCAAAGAAACGCTAAAGGAGGGTGAGATGTATAAGGGATGGGGTGTTATTGGGTTCATTGTGGCCGTCTTCTTCTTTTCTAATCCTTCCTGGGGTAAACCATCCTCATGTGAAAACTGTCACCTTAAGGTGACCCCGGGAATCGTCAAGGATTTCCATCGTAGTAAGATGTCAAAGACCTTGGCCTGTTATTCCTGTCATGGCAAAGACCACCAGAGCGCCAAAGACGTAGCCAAGGCAAAACTTCCTTCCATCGAGACCTGCCAGCGTTGCCATCCTAAACAAGCCAAACAGTACATGGCTGGCAAACACTTTTTGGGCTGGATAGCCATGAACGCCATGCCCACCACCCATATGCAACCCGAGGCCTTTATCAAAGGACGCAAGGGATGTGGGGGGTGCCACTCTCTCGGGGCCACTGCCGAAGTCAAGGCCAGCCCAGACTATCCCAAGTACGCCATGGATTGCCAGAACTGCCACACAAGACACGCATTCTCCAAGGCCGAGGCCCGGGAACCTGAGGCCTGCATGACCTGTCATATGGGTTTTGATCATCCTCAATGGGAGATGTGGTCTTCATCCAAACATGGCGTAGCCTATCGACTTGATCGTCTCATGGGACGGAAGCTTGAAGATCGAAGGGGGCCCCGTTGCCAGACTTGTCATATGCCTGAAGGGGATCACCGGGTGATGACGGCCTGGGGTTTTCTGGGCGTAAGGCTTCCCGAAGAAGATAAAGAATGGCTTAACTGGCGTCTGACTATCCTTAAAGCCTTCCGGGTCTTGGACCCTCAAGGTCAGCCTACAGAACGGCTTGAGGTGGTCAAGGCTGGCAAGGTCGCCCGCCTTAGCAAGGAGGAGTGGCAGGCCGAGCGGGAGAAGATGGTCAAAGTCTGTCAGCAGTGTCACAACGGCAACTTTGTTAGGCAACAGCTCCATGACGCTGACATGATGCTCAAGGAGGCCGATAGGCTTTTTGCCGAGGCCATCGAGACCGTGGCCTCTCTGAGGAGAGAGGGCATCATCAAGGCCACTGATGGTAATCCATATCCTGATCTCCTTCGCTTCTACGAGACCCCTTACAAGATAGAACAACTCCTCTATATGATGTTCATGGACTACCGGATGAAGACCTTCCAGGGGGCCTTTCATATAAATCCGGATTACACTACCTGGTACGGGTACGCCAAGATGAAGAAAACCCTGGCCGAGATCAAAGAGATGGCCCGAAAGATGAGAAAAGAAGCCGGAAAGATATAAAGTTGAGCCCTAAGGGGGGCGATCGCCCCCCTTAAATTAAATCCAAATTGAGAGTAAGATTAAGATATGAGATGTCCAGGTCAGGATACCCGCTATTGGAAAGAAGACGCCATTTTTGAGGTCAAATGTCCCCACTGCGGTCAAGAGGTCGAGTTCTTCAAGGACGAGGCCTCCCGACGTTGTTCCAACTGTGGCAAACGTCTTCCGAATCCGCGGATGGATTTCGGCTGTGCGGCTTACTGCCCTTATGCCGAACAGTGTTTAGGATCCATCTCACCAGAGCTCCTCAAGCAGCGCCAGGAGTTTCTCAAGGATCGCCTGGAGAAGAAAGTTGAATCTCTTCTTAGAGAAAGGCCAGAGGCCACCGAGCGTATAAATCTTCGCCGTCAATACGCAGAGCGCCTTGTCCCTGAAGAAGGCGGCAGGCTGGCTATCGTCCTCATGGCCTCTTATCTGGCCGAATTCCCGGACTATTTTCAAAAAATACTTGAGGATATCAGGGCCTCAGAAGACATGATTGCCGAGGTAAAAAAAATCCTCTCTACTAAGGTCCCCTCTTCCCTCGAGGCCCAGATTTTCCACGATATCCAGTTGCTGGTCCACTGGGATCTTGAGGGAGAGAAGCCTGACCTTGGGGCCTTCCTTACTGAAGCCGGACGTAATCAGGCCCGGGCCAAAAAACTCACAGGCTAATTTTTTAGCCCAACGGCAATGGCTTGGCGTAAGTCTTCAGCCAGTCGTTCTTTGTCTTTCAGGCTGTAGGCTCTGGTATCGATGGGCTCCCCGATGATGACCTTAATCTCCCCGGGCCGGGGGAGAATCTTACCCTTGGGGAGGACCTGGTGGCTACCGACAATACTCAAGGGAACTAGAGGTCTCTTACTTTTTATGGCCAGAATCATTCCCCCGGGTTTAAAAGGCAGGAGACGTCCGTCTGGGCTTCTCGTCCCCTCTGGGAAGATGACCACGCAGAGGCCTTCTTTGACCTTCTCAGCAGCTTTGGCCAAACTCTTCAATCCTTCCCGGGGGCTTTCTCGATCAACAGGGATATTGCCCACTGCTCGCAGACCGTGGCCAAATATGGGAATATTGAAGAGCTCCTTCTTGGCCAGCCAGCGAATCTCAAAGGGCAACCCGGCCTCAAGGGCAAAGATGTCAAACTGGCTGGCGTGATTAGCGGCAAACACATAGGCCTTGTTTGGATCGAGCCTCTCCAGGCCGATCACCTCCACCCGGACCCCGGCCACCTTGAGAAGAAGCCGGGCCCAAAAACGGGCGATCCTGTGGGGAAGGCGGCCTGTCCGGTCAAAGGGGCCCAGGGCAATGGTTAAAGGCCCCAGGATAAGAACACTTAGAACCAGAACAATAACGAAAAATATCCCCCGCACCTTGGCCATGTTTGCCCCTCGAAGGGCTTACCATAGCCAGCAACCCCTTAGAAGACAAGACCTCTGGAAAAGGAAACCAAAAACAAGTTAACTTTAGAGACCATGGGTCCTTTCAGTAAGATTATCGGTCATCAACGTCCTCTGGCCCATCTTCAAAGGGCCCTGAAGCAAGGGCAGATCGCTCAGGCCTATCTCTTCTACGGACCGGCAGGGGTCGGTAAGGCCACCTGTGCCCAGGCCCTAGCCCAGATCCTCCTCTGCAAGGAGGGATCTGGATGTGGCCAGTGCCCCTCATGTCTTAAGATGATCCACCAAACCCATCCAGACTTTATCCTCATCAGGCCCCAAGGGGTCCAGATCCGGATCGCCGATATCAGGAATCTCCAGGAACAACTCTCTTTTGCCCCCCTTGAGGGTCAGAGGAGGTTGGTACTTATCGATGAAGCCCAGAGGCTAGGGCGAGAGGCGGCCAATGCCCTGCTCAAAATCCTTGAGGAGCCTCCTCAGGGCACCCATTTTGTCATGGTAGCCCCTAAAATCGAGGATCTTTTGCCAACGATTGTCTCCCGATGCCAGCGTCTTTATTTCGGCCCCCTCTGTCTCCAAGAGGCCGAAGAGGTCCTCATCAACCAGGGTCTGCCCCCAGAGGATGCTCACCTTGGGGCCAAGGTTTCCCTGGGAAGTCCGGGGGCAGCTATGAGCCTGGGACCAGAAGGCTTGAAGAAGGTTCGAGAGACCTTCTCCCAGATAAAGGCCCTTTGGGGGGCCTCTCCGGTTGAGGCCTTTCGTCTGGCGAGCAGAATAGACGGCAGCCGGGAAGAGATGATCAGTATTCTTAAATCCTGGGCCTTGCTTTTAAGGGAAGAACTTCTTGAGGCCGAAGATAAGCGTCTACCTGAGATGATAACCCTTATTGAAGAGGCCATCTGGGGCCTAGAACATCAAGGCAATCCCCGTCTAGTTGCAGAGGCCCTGGCCTTGCGTCTTTCGAGGCTTTAAGGGTCATGGTATCTTGATCAAATTATGGGCAACAAAAAGGCCAACAAGAAACTTCTGGGCGACAAAAAACGCCCTTCAAACCCTAAAGGACAGACTGAGGCCAGGGAGATCAAGGCCCAAATTCCCCAGAGAAACGGCGGTCTGCGGGTAGTTGAAATCAGGCTCCGTCCTGAGCTTCCCACCTCCCATTTCGATGCCAAAGACCTTCTCCTGGCCCCTGGAGACTGGGTTCTGGTTGAGGGCCTTTATGGGCCTGAAGTAGGACAAGTGGTACTCGAACCCATCTTCTACCCCGGGCTCAACGGAAGCCTACCAACAGTCCTGCGGAGGGCCACTCCTAAGGAGATCAAGCGTTATCATAAAAACCTGGCCCTGGAGGATCAGGCCTGGGATGTCTGCGAAGCCAAGATAAAAGAACTGGGCCTAGAGATGAAACTCACCCGGGTGGAGAGACTTTTTGATGGAAGCAAAATCATCTTTTACTACACTGCCGATGGCCGGGTGGATTTCCGTCAGCTGGTAAAAGAACTTGTTCGAGAGCTGAGGAGCCGGATAGAGATGCGCCAGATTGGTGTCCGGCACGAGGCAAAGATGCTCGGAGGCCTGGGAACCTGCGGAAGGGAGCTCTGTTGCGCCAGCTTCATCCGGGACTTTGACGCCGTCTCCATCCGGATGGCTAAAGAGCAGAGCCTCCCCCTTAACCCTAACAAAATCTCAGGGATCTGTGGCCGTCTGCTATGTTGCTTAGTCTACGAACATCAGGTCTACCTAGATCTTAAGAAGGAGATGCCCAAGTTTGGCAAACGTTATCTCTGCCCCCAGGGAGAGGGGAAGGTGATCCGGCACAATATCTTCAGACGTACGGTCACCCTCGAGCTTCAGGATGGTCGTGAGGTGGACATCCCCATTGAACAGGTTCGCCCCAAGGAGGAAGGCTGATGCCCTACTACGTTACCACTCCTATCTATTACGTAAACGCTGAACCCCATCTCGGACACGCCTACACAACTATCGTGGCCGATGTAGTGGCCCGTTTTTTCCGTCTGGCCGGAGAGGAGGTCTTCTTTCAGACGGGCACAGATGAACACGGAGACAAGATCGTCCAGGCAGCAAGTAAGGCTGGACTCAGTCCTCAAGACTATGTAGATAAGATGAGCCAGGCCTTCCGCAACCTCTGGCCCAAACTCCATATAGACTACGACAACTTCATCCGCACCACTGACAAATCGCACAAACTGGCCGTAAAACGATTCTTGGAGAAGGTCTATGAGGCCGGAGACATCTATTTTGGTGAATATGGGGGACATTATTGCTTTGGCTGTGAGAGATTCCTCACCGAAAAGGAGCTTGTCGATGGCCTCTGCCCTGATCATCAGACTGAACCAGTTTACCTTAAAGAAGCCAACTACTTCTTTAGGATGAGCCGCTATCAGGACTGGCTGATAGATCATATTAAGAGGCATCCGGACTTTATCACCCCTGAGCGCTATCGCAATGAAGTCCTTTCCTTCCTCAAAGAACCCTTGGAAGATCTCTGTATCTCCCGACCCAAGAGCCGACTTGCCTGGGGAATAGAGTTACCTTTTGATGATGCCTTCGTCACCTATGTCTGGTTTGACGCTCTGATCAACTACGTCTCTGGCCTTGGCTGGCCTGAGGATGAGGATCGTTTCTCCCGCCTTTGGCCTGAGGCCCACCACATTATTGCCAAGGATATCCTCAAGCCTCATGGTATATACTGGCCGACAATGCTTCGGGCCGCAGGGCTTCCACCTTATCGAAGTCTCCATGTCCATGGCTACTGGAACGTCAATGAGGCCAAGATGTCCAAGAGCTTAGGCAACATTGTCCGGCCCGAAGAGCTCATAAAACAGTTCGGGGCCGATGGTCTACGTTATTTTCTTCTGCGAGAGATGGCCTTTGGCCTTGATGCCAATTTTTCCCTTGAGGCCCTTCGGAGACGCTTCAACTCGGATCTGGCCAATGACTTCGGTAATCTGGTCCAGAGAAGTCTCACCATGGTGAGAAAATACAACCAGGCAGAGATCCCCACCCCTGGTATCCCTAAGGCCGAGGATCTCTCTCTAAGGGAGGCTGCCCTTTCAACTGTCAGCCGATATGTAGAAGAGATGATAGCCTATCGGTTCCATCGGGCTCTGGCCTCTGTCTTTGAGCTTATCGCTAAAGCCAATAAATATATAGACCAGGAGGCTCCCTGGCTGTTGGCCAAAGATCCAGAAAAACGGGAGCGTCTAGAGACCGTCCTTTACCATCTCCTGGAGACCTTGCGGATTGTGGCCATCTTGGTCTCACCAGTAATGCCGCTAGCTGCTGGAAGGCTTCTTTCCTATTTGGGACTTGAGGCCGAGGAGGCTCTTTCCCTAGAGAAGGCCAGGGTTTTTGGTCTCCTTAAACCCCAGAGGAGGACTACCTGCGGGCCGGCCCTTTTTCCCCGCAAGGACGAGGCCAGTAAAAAGCCCAAGGATTCTGAAGTTTCCTCTCCCAAGGAGGTCAAGGAGGAGACGTTGATCAGCATCGATGACTTTGCCAAGGTTGAACTCAGGGTGGCCGAGATAGTGGCCGCAGAAGCTGTGCCCAAGGCCGATCGGCTCCTAAAACTTACAGTCATGGCTCCAGAAGAACGGACCATTGTCGCTGGAGTTGCCCAACACTTCCGACCCGAAGACCTTATCGGCCAGAAGGTTATCATCGTCGCCAATCTCAAGCCGGCCAAAATAAGAGGAGTTGTCTCTCAGGGAATGATGCTTGTAGCCGAGGATAAAAATGGACTCCATCTTATCACCCTCCAGGATGCTGAACCGGGGGCCAAAGTAAAGTGAACGAAATCCTTCTCCGTATTGTCCTCCTTATCCTGCCCATTCTGGCCGCGGTTACCGTCCACGAGTTGGCCCATGGTTATGTGGCTTATCGTTTGGGAGATCCGACGGCCAAAAAGATGGGCCGCTTGACCCTAAATCCTTTCAAGCATTTGGATCTCCTAGGAGCCCTGGTCTTCTTCCTCACCCAGGCCATCGGCTGGGCCAAACCCATCCCCGTGGATCCGCGTTATTTTCGGAATCCCCGCCAGGGGATGATCTGGGTCTCCCTGGCCGGCCCAGGGGCCAATCTTCTTCTGGCCGTGGCCTTGGCCGCAGTCCTTCGGCTTGGACCAGTAATATATGGTCTCTTCTCGGCCGTCTCGGCCCCCTTGGCCGCAGCCATCCTTAAGCCTCTATTTCTCATGGCTTATCTGGCCGTCCAGATAAATATTGGCCTGGCTGTCTTCAATCTTCTCCCCGTTCCTCCCCTTGACGGAAGCAAGATCCTTTATGGCCTTTTACCATTTAATCTTGCCCGACGTTACGCCTATCTTGAGCCGGTAGGCTTTGTTATCATCCTGGCCTTAGTCTTTACAGGCATTATCGACAAAATTATATTGCCGCCAATTATTTGGCTAAGCGCCCTCCTCCTCGGCAGCCAGATACAGATCTGAAGGCAAGGAGTAACCTATGGTGGAGAAGAAACGTGTTCTTTCGGGAATGAGACCTACTGGTCCGTTGCATCTAGGCCATCTTCACGGAGTCCTGGAAAACTGGAAGGCCCTTCAGGAAGAATACGAATGTTTCTTCTTCGTTGCCGACTGGCACGCCTTGACCACCGATTATGCCCACTCCCGAGACATTCGAGCCAACAGCCGACGTCTTCTCATAGATTGGCTCTCGGTGGGGATAGATCCTACCAAGGCGACCATATTCATCCAGTCAGAGATCAAAGAACATGCCGAACTCCATCTTCTCTTCTCGATGATTACCCCGGTCTCCTGGCTGGAACGAAATCCCACTTACAAAGACATGCTCCAGCAACTCAAAGAACGGGATCTTTCCACCTATGGCTTTCTAGGCTATCCAGTGCTCCAGGCAGCCGACATCCTCATCTACAAGGCCCATCGAGTTCCAGTAGGCATCGACCAGCTTCCTCATATCGAGCTCACCAGGGAGATTGCCAGACGTTTCAATTATCTCTACGGCACCGAGGTCTTTCCCCTCCCAGAGGCCATTCTCTCAGAGGTTCCCAAGGTCCCGGGTACAGATGGCCGGAAGATGAGCAAATCCTTCGGCAACGCCATTTTTTTAAGCGATCCTCCGGAGGTGGTCCGGCAGAAGATCTCCCAGATGGTCACCGACGTTGATCGTCCGCGGAAGAGCGATCCCGGTGATCCGGAGAACCGCTGTGTGGCCTTCCATCTCCACCGGCTCTATTTTGGCCCGGAGGAGATAGCCGAGATTATATCTGCCTGTAAGGCAGCCAAACTCGGCTGTGTTCAGTGCAAGCAAAAGCTGGCAGAAAAGGTTATCGAGGGCCTTGGCCCCATCTGGGAGCGGGCCCAGAGATTAGAGAACGAGCCAGGGCTTCTGGAGGAGATCATCCAGCAGGGACGCCGGCGGGCCCAGAGATTTGCCGCCCAAACCATGGCCGAAGTCCGCCGGAGCATCTTTGGACCCTGACGGGAGAGGATATGGGCGAACAACTGGCCCTCTATCCGGTGAGGTTGCCAGAATTTGAAGGCCCTCTTGATCTTTTGCTTCACCTTATCCGGGAAAATCGTCTCAACATCTATGATATTCCCATTGCTGAGATCACCCGTCAGTATCTGGAATACCTCGAGTTTATGAAGACTTTAGACATCAAGCTAGCCGGCGAGTTTCTGGTCATGGCGGCCACCCTTCTTCACATCAAAAGCCGTATGCTACTCCCCAAGCCTGATCCCCCAGAGGAGGAAGATCCCCGTCTGGAAATCGTCCGTCCGCTGGTGGAACTTCTACGTTTTCGGGAGGCAGCAGAGGCCCTTGAGGAGCGTCCGGTTCTTTACCGCGATGTCTTCCCCAGGGGAATCAGCCTCCAGGAATACGACCAGGGGCCAACCCCGGTCAAGGCCTCCCTTTTTGATCTCATCTCTGCTCTGAGAGATCTCCTCAAACGGAACCGTCCTCCGGAGATCCTAGAGGTAAGGTTGGCCAAAGTCTCAGTGAAGGAAAAGCTCGATCAGATCTGGCATGAGCTTATCCTAAAGGGGCGTCTTTTATTCAAGACCTTTGTAAAAGAGGCCTCCAGGGTGGAAATTATTGCCTGTTTTTTGGCCCTCCTTGAGCTGGCCAGGCAAGAACGGATCTTTATCATCCAGGTCGAACCCTTTGGGGAGATAGAGGTGGTCAAAAGATGAAGTTTTTATGGCTACTGGCACCTCTTTTGGCCCTTTCAGCGCTCAAGATTACCTACGCCGTCTCCACTGCCGCCGTGGCCAAAAAGACAGGTGGGGCCCTCTTTACCCGGACCTCTTCAGCCAAGATAAAGGCCATTCTCAAAGAGGTCCCTATGGAGGGCCGGACCAGGCTTTATGACCTGGGCTGTGGTGACGGGCGTTTTTTATTGGCCGCCTGGCAGAAATATGGAGTCTGCGGTATTGGTTATGAAATAAATCCTTATGCTTATCTCTTATGCAGATTAAAGGCCCTCCTTTTGGGGGCCCCTGTTGTCTGTCGGAGAGAGGATTTCTGGCAGGTCGATCTCTCAGAGGCAGAAGTGGTCTTTTGCTATCTTTTCCCAGACCTGATGAAGCCCCTGGCCGAAAAGCTCGACCGGGAACTCCCCGAAGGGGCCACCGTGATAAGCTGTAACTTTCCTCTGCCGGGCTGGAGGCCGGAGAAAATAATCAAGGTCGAAGATCCCATATATTTTTATAAAAAGAGGAGGTCGTTATGCGATTGGACCGGGTGAGCACCACCGAGTTGCTAGAGGTCTGTGACGAAGAAGATCGAGTGATGGCTCTACTTGCCAGGGATGAGATTCACCGGCAGAGGCTCATGCATCGCGCTGTCCATATCTTTCTGTTTGATCCAGAAGGGCGCCTTTATCTCCAAAAAAGGGCCAAAAATAAAGACGAACACCCCGGTTTCTGGGACTCTTCTGCCGCTGGTCACGTCGAACCTGGAGAACCCTACATGATCGCAGCCAAGAGAGAACTTCTTGAAGAACTAGGGCTTAACTGTAATCTGGATCTTATCCTCAAGCTTCCGGCCTGTGAAGAAACGGGCTGGGAGCATGTCTGCCTTTTCCGGGGAGAGACCAAAAAGCCTCCTCGTCCCAATCCCCGGGAACTTGAGGACGGACGTTTCTTCTCTTTAAGTGAGGTTGAAAAACTCCTCAAAGAGGAACCCCAGATCTTTACCCCCTGCTTTCGAATCCTCTGGCCCCTTTACCAAGAGGCTCTCAGGAAATCGGAATAATGGAATCCAACTGGCATTCGTTAAAGGTCAAAGAGACTGCCTCCCACTTAAAGACCGATCTTAAGTGGGGGTTAAGTCACCAAGAGGTCCGGCGACGTCTGGCCCAATACGGCCCCAATCGTCTCCCCTCAGGCCCCCAAAGGAGCCCTTGGCTACGTTTTCTGGATCAGTTTCGGGATCTCCTCATCTACGTACTTCTGGCTACCGCTGGGATAAGCTTGGCCCTAGGAGAATTTATCGACGCCGCCGTCATTATGGCCGTGGTCATCATCAATGCCGTCATCGGTTTTGTCCAGGAGAGCCAGGCTGAGGCTGCTCTCCTGGCCTTAAAGGAAATGCTCTCCCCCAAGGCCACGGTAATAAGAGAGGGCCAAGTAGAGGTGATCCCGGCCGAGGAACTCGTTCCAGGCGACTTGATTACCCTGGCCGCCGGGGCCAAGGTTCCTGCTGATGCTCGGGTCATCTGGACCAAGGGGCTTTTGACTAACGAGGCGGCCCTTACCGGAGAATCCCTCCCGGTAGAAAAGACCGCTGATCCCCTGCCCCCAGAGACTCCTCTTGCCGAAAGGCGTAACATGGTCTATTCGGGCACCCTGGTGGTGGCCGGTGAGGGACAGGCCTTGGTGGTGGCCACCGGAGAGGCCACGGAGTTTGGCCAGATTGCCAAGATGATGGCCACTGTCGAGACCCCCAAGACGCCCCTTACTCGCAAACTGGAGGTCTTTAGCCGCAAGGTCACCTTTGCCATCCTGGCCTTTGCCGCTCTTACCTTTCTTCTAGGCTATTTTCGCAAACTGCCTTTTGAGGAATCCTTTATGGCCGCCGTGGCCCTAGCTGTCTCGGCCATTCCAGAGGGTCTTCCAGTAATTATGACCGTGGCCCTGGCCATTGGGGTCAAGAGAATGGCCCGCCGGGGAGCCATTATTCGCTACCTCCCCTCAGTAGAGACTCTGGGAAGCACTACGGTGATCTGCACTGATAAGACCGGAACCCTTACCCGCAATGAGATGACCGTGGTGAAGATCATCCTGCCAGACAGGAGGGAAATAAAGGTTGAGGGGGTTGGTTATGCCCCCCACGGAAGGCTTCTCCTTGGGAAGGAAGCCATCTCTGCTGAAGCTGACCTCCAGCTCAAGAGGCTCCTTCTAGCCGGCCTGCTCTGTAATCAAGCAAGCCTTATAGAGAAAGAGGGGCAGTGGCTTATCGATGGCGACCCTACTGAGGGAGCCCTGATCGTGGTGGCCAGAAAGGCCGGTCTTGATGAAGAACTACGGACCCGTTTTCCCCGCCTTGATCTTCTGCCCTTTGATTCGGACCGCCAGTTCATGGTCAGTCTTCATGAGATCGATGGCCAGGAGATGGCCTTCATCAAAGGGGCCCCTGAGAAGATCCTCCCCCTTACTGGAGAAGAGGAACTCTTTGGGCTGGTGGAGGAGTTGGCCCGCTCCGGGCTCCGGGTACTAGCTGTGGCCGAAAGAAAACTCTCTCCTCCACTTACCGAAAAGACTGTTTCTTCTAAGGGCTGGAGATTCCTAGGACTTCTGGCCATGATAGATCCAGCCCGGCCAGAGGCAGCAGAGGCCATCTCCCTCTGCCACCGGGCCGGAATCACCGTTAAAATGGCCACCGGTGATCATCCGCTCACCGCCCAGGCCATTGGCCACCAGCTCGGTCTAAAAGGCCGGGTAGTTGAAGGGCGGGCCTTAGAAGACCTTGAAGAGAAGGAATTCTCCCGAATCGCCCGGCAGACAGACATCTTTGCCCGGGTCACCCCGGCCATCAAACTCCGACTCGTCCAGGCCTTAAAGGCCCAGAGGGAAATTGTGGCCATGACTGGAGACGGGGTCAACGATGCCCCGGCCCTCAAGGCCGCCGATATCGGCATTGCCATGGGTAGCGGGACAGATGTGGCCAAGGAGGCCTCGGACATGGTCATCACCGATGACAACTTTGCCAGTATAGTGGCCGCCGTAGAGGAAGGACGCACCGTCTTTGACAACCTGAGGAAGACCATTCTTTTTATCTTTCCCACCAACGGCGGAGAGTGCCTTCTGCTCCTGGGAGCCATTGCTTTGGCCACTACTCTCCCGGTCCTCCCCCTCCATATTCTTTGGATCAATTTAGTCACCACTGTAGCCCTGGCTGTGGCCTTGGCCTTCGAGCCCCGAGAGGCCGGAGTCATGGATCGCCCTCCCCGGCCCCCCCAAGCCCCTCTTCTTGAGGGCTACCTGATCAGGCGGATGGCCTTGGTCTCCATCCTTATGGCCGCCTTTGCCTGGGGGGGATTTGAATGGTGGTTTAAGAAATCTCTCCAGGTAGAAGAGGCCAGAGCCTTGGCCGTAAACATGATCGTCTTCTTTGAGGCCTTCTATCTTCTTAACTGCCGAAGACTACTGGCTCCAGTTGTCTCGCCACGTGATATCTGGCAGAACCAGGCCGTCGTCCTTGGACTTTTGGCCATCCTAATCTTCCAGTTGGCTTTCACCTACCTGCCTTTCTTCAACAAGATTTTCTCGGTAAGGCCCTTTGAACCCCTGGGATGGTTGGTAATCCTTACCTCCGGGATGATCTTTTTCGTTCTCATCGAGCTGGAGAAGGCTTTAAGTCGGAGCTTGAAGAGGGGCAGAAAATGAAGGATATCCTTCTTCTCATCGGCGGATTTGCCCTTCTTCTATCTGGAGGGCACTTTCTGGTGGAAGGGGCTGCTTCTTTAGCCAAGAGGCTTCGAGTCTCTGAGCGGGCTATTGGCCTCACCGTAGTCGCCTTTGGGACCTCTGCTCCAGAACTTTTGGTAAATGTCATCGCTGCTGTCAAGAAAAGCCCTGATCTGGCCATTGGTAACATCCTGGGATCAAATATAGCCAATATCCTCCTCATCCTGGGAACTTCCGCCGTGGTCTATCCCCTGACCATCCATCTGGGAACCGTCTGGAAGGAGATCCCCTTTAGTCTCTTGGCGGTGGTGGTCCTCTTTTTCATGGCCAATGATCGTCTTTTTGACGATCTGCCCTCTATGATCTCCCGCTCAGATGGTCTGGTTCTCCTCTCATTTTTTGCCATCTTTCTCTTCTACGCCTTTGGGCTCGATCGCCAAGATGAGGTTGACTACCGGGTAAAATCTCTTCCTTGGCCTCTGGCCCTCCTGATGACCCTAGGAGGAATAGCCGGACTTGGCCTTGGAGGGAACATGGTCGTCGATGGGGCTCGGGGGTTGGTGGAGCTTCTAAGGGTCTCTCAGGCTTTTATCGGGCTGACCATTGTCGCCCTGGGAACATCGCTTCCGGAACTAGTAACCTCAGTGGTGGCCGCCTTTCGGAAGAAGACAGAGATTGCTGTAGGCAATGTGGTCGGTTCAAACATCTTTAATATCTTCTGGATCCTGGGGGCTACCTCGTCTATCTCTCCCATACCCTTCAGGAGCAGCCTGAATCTCGATATTGCCATGGTGGTCGTGGCCACTTTGGCCCTCTTTGTCAGCCTCTTTTTGGGGAAAACCCATGAGCTTGACCGCAAAAAAGGCTTTCTCTTTCTCTGTCTTTATCTGATCTATTTGGCCACCTTAGGCCTGCGGGAAAGATAGGGTTTGAGCCTTCTTATCAAGGGGCTGACCCGCTCTTTAAGCCAATCAAGGAGCTTTTTGGCCCAAGGGAGCTCGCTTGAGAGTATACCTAAGGCCAGGGGGATAACTACCGTTGCCGGCCCTGGCAGGACAATCATGGCGATGCCCACCAGAAGCAGGATCAGGCCAATAACGATCTTAAGCAGACGCTTTAGCTGACGCATAGAAGCAAACTTAATGAAGATCTTCGCCTTAATCCAGCTTGGTTTTCCCTTGAAAAGAAGACCCTGCTGGAGTAGGAAAAAACGACCTTAATAAGAAATTTCTAGCGGGAGTGGTCATATGCCTAAGGCGTTACGTTGGAAGATTGCCCTTGTCCTCGTCCTTACCCTGATCTCCATCGCTATTGTCTTGCCTTCCTTTTATTCCAATCTTCCCGGCTGGTGGAAGAAATATCTCTACAGTCAGGGGCTTAAGTTAGGGCTGGACCTTCAGGGAGGGATGCACCTTGTCCTTAAGGTAGATATTGACCAGGCCGTCAAAAACGCCACCGAAGCTGCTGCCCGGGACCTTAAGGACGTTCTGGCCCGCAAGGGCATCACTGTTGTCCGCCAGGAATCCGAACCCGGTAAAATAGTTTTTGCTCTTCCAAATAAAAAGGCCCTGGCCAGATTTAAGGAGATCCTCAAAGAGGACTTCCCAGATCTTGAGATCGTCAACATCGATGAGGCCAAGACGTTTCCTCAGGTAGTCCTGAAGCTTTCGGCCGAAAGGGAGAAGTTCATCCGGGAGAACTCCGTAGCCCAATCCTTGGAGATTATTCGCAATCGAATAGATCAATTCGGAGTGGCCGAACCAGTTATTGTCCGCCAAGGCGAGGATATGATCGTTGTCCAGCTTCCAGGGGTAAAGGATCCAGAACGAGCTCTTAAACTCATCGGCCAAACGGCCCAGCTGGAGTTCAAGCTGGTCGACGATGAAGCTGGCATCAATCTCTCTAAACTCATCAGAGAGGCCATCGAAGAAGGACGCCTTAAGCCGGGGGCCAGCCGAGAAGAGGTCAATCGGGCCCTGAAAGGCTACATCCCTGCCGATGACGAGGTCTATTTCCTGGTGGAAAGGGATCCCCGGACCGGTCGGACCACTAAGACCCCGATCCTTCTCAAGAAGAAGTCTCTTATGACTGGCGACATGGTCAAGACAGCCCATGTCCGGATTGGTGGCCCCTACAACGAGCCCTATGTGGCCCTTGAACTTACCGATCGAGGGGCCAGGGTCTTTGAGAGGATCACCGAAGAAAATGTCGGCAAAAGGCTGGCTATCGTCCTTGACGACGTTGTTCGTTCGGCCCCGGTGATCAGAGAAAAGATCACCGGAGGCCATGCCCAGATCTCGGGCGCCTTTACCCATGAGGAAGCCTCGGATCTGGCCATTGTCCTCCGGGCCGGAGCCTTGCCAGCCCCTGTCAAGGTCATCGAGAACATCACCGTAGGCCCCAGCATGGGGGCTGATTCTATCCGTAAAGGGCTCATATCCGGGATCATTGGGGCCAGCCTGGTGATCGTCTTCATGATCATCTACTACCGTTTCTCGGGCCTGGTGGCCGATGTAGCTCTTTTCTTAAACATAGTCTTTCTTCTGGCAGTTCTCTCCCTCTTTAGAGCCACACTCACCCTGCCTGGAATCGCCGGTATCATCTTGACCATGGGCATGGGGGTAGACTCAAACGTCCTCATCTTCGAACGGATGCGGGAGGAAATGGCCTTAGGCAAACCCCCTCGGGCGGCCATCTGTGGCGGCTATGATAAGGCCTTCTGGACCATTGTCGATGCCCACGTGACTACCCTTATCACCGCTTTGGCCCTTTTTCTCTTCGGGACAGGACCAATCAAAGGTTTTGCCGTCACCCTTTCGGCAGGTATTGTTATTAATCTCTTCACCGCCATTTTTGCCACCAGACTGGTCTATGACTGGCTCATTAGCCGAGGCCGGACTCCAAAGATCAACTTCCTCCAGATCGTCAAGAATCCCCAGATTGATTTTATGGGCTTCCGTAAGGTGGCCTTTGGAATCTCGGGGATTCTAGTAGCCCTTGGACTTCTGGCCTTTGTCCAGATAAGCCTGGGGCGAGCCAACTTGGGGGTGGATTTTGCCGGCGGGACCATGGCCTACTACCGGGCGGAGAAGGCCTTTGATCTTGAGGCTATCCGTAAGGTTTTAGATAAGGCCGGCATCACTGGCTACCAGCTCCAAGAGGTAAAAGGGGAGAATCTCCTCATCGTCAAGGTCAAACATCAGGATGAAACTGTAGGTGATCTGGAGGCCAAGCTTCGCCAGAGCCTTGAAGAAAACTTTCCGGAGCACCACTTCCGGCTGGAGAGCAAAAGTGAGATTGGGTCGGCCATCAGCCAGGAACTCAAAAGAAAGGCCATCATCGCCATTTCCATCTCGCTGGCCGGCATCATTCTCTATTTGGCCTTCCGCTTTGACGTGAGCTTTGGGGTAGCGGCAGCAGCGGCCACCTTTCACGATGTCCTGGTAGTCCTGGGGCTTCTATATCTCCTTGACCGGGAAATCTCTTTGCTTATCGTCACCGCCCTGCTAACCCTGGCTGGCTACTCCCTGACAGACACCGTGGTTGTCTTTGATCGAATCCGGGAAAACATCCGTCAGCATCGAGGACGACTCTCCTTTGCCCAGATCATAAACAAGAGTATCAATGAGATGTTGGCCCGGACCATCATAACCTCTCTGACCACCCTTTTAGTCCTCTTATCCCTCTTTTTCTTCGGTGGGATTGTCTTAAAAGACTTTGCCCTTTCCCTTATCTTAGGCGTGATGGTCGGAACCTATTCCTCGGTCTTTGTAGCCAGCCCCATTGTCTATCTTTGGCGCCGAGGCGAAACCCCAAGGTTGGGCTAAAAATAAAAAGAGGAAGGCCAGGGGGCCTTCCTCTTTTTGCCTGATCCTTTGGGCTAAAAAACTTAGTGTTTCCCAGGGGCCAGAGGAACTCCTCGCCTCTCCCAGGTTATGTAGGCCTCAAGGGCAATCATCCGGGGATCATCAAGGGCTAATCCCTTACCCTCTAAGGGATTCTCTATACACCAGTTGATCATCTCCCGTAAGGTGGCCACCTTGCCCAGCTGTTTCTGAAACTTGGGGTAGGTCTCTGGATGGATATTGCTCCCGTTAGGATGACACATATCACAGGAGACCTTATTGGTACCCAAGGGGCGATGGAAAAGACGCTCTCCCTCATTGACCACTTTCATGAAGGCCTCCTGCCAGGTCTTAAGATCTTCTTTGGTAAATTCGTCTGCTTTCCCATATGAGACCAAGGCCACCAAGGCTAAAAGAATAAATCCCAGCTTTTTAAGCATAATCTAACCCCCTTGTTTAGTAGTGTTCCTGTGGCGGAATCCTCTTTTGAGGATCCTGATACTGGGAGTCCACCGGATGACCAGCCTTTTCATCAAAATAGACCTTTCTGGGGGTATTTTCCCAGAGCTGATAGTGATGAATAGCCCGACCGCTTTCCAGATCTACATAAGACCAGCCGGTGCCATCCCGCTCATGGAAGGGATCAGCCCGGTTCATGAAGACCGTCATCTTGGGCACGGCATTAGGTCTCTGGGTATAAGAGACTGGATAGGGCCAGGGCCAAGCCGTAGACATAAAGGCATAAAAACTGACATTGCCAATCTGGTTGTAGAGTATCTGATGGACGTGACCATGAAGAACCGTGACCTTTTTAAAAGGCTTGAGGATCTCTTGAACAGCCTCGGCGTCATCAGTCCAGAAATTCCAGGGTTTGAAGATTTTATAAAGGGGTGAGTGAGAGAGGACAACCACCGGGGTCTCTGGGCTGACCTTGGCCAGATCTCTTCTAAGCCATTCCCGCTGGGACTCACCAACCATAAAAGGAGATCCATGGGGATTATCCAGACGAGCCATCTGGTTCATCCTCTCCTCAGGAGAGGACCATCTTTTCATCCAGTCTTCATAGGTGAGAATGCTATTTAAGACCACAAAATGGACCCCTTTATGGTCAAAGCTATAGTAGAGTTTGCTGACCTTCTGCTCCCAGTACTGACCAAGATCAAGATAGTAATCATGCTCCCCGATGACGAATTTGATAGGCACATCTATCTGGGAGAGGATTTCCAGACCATGATCTATCTCTTCACGTTTGCCAAGCTGGGCTAGATCTCCCCCAAAGACCACAAAATCAGGTCGGGGCCACATGAAGTTGACCTCGGCCACAGCCTTTTTCAGGCCTTCGTCAAAATTTCTGACGAACTTAGTCCCCTTGATGTGGGTAAGATGGGCATCAGAGATGCAGGCAAAAGTGAACTTTTCTCCCTTTCCCTGTCCCCAGACTACCTCTACCAGATTAAGGGGCAGGGCACCGGCTGCGGTAAGCAGACCGGCCTTCTTCAAAAACGCCCGCCGGCTAAAGCCTTTTTTCTTCTTCATAGAAAAACTCCTTTCTTGGATATTTAGTCCTTGAGAAGATGTTCATACTCTGGGCTAGTAAGACTCTTTAAAAATTCCACCAGATCAGCCTTCTCTTGTTCTGTAAGATTAAGAGGCCGGATGCCGCTGGCCAGAAAAGGATTCTTCTCTCCGCCCTGATTGTAGAGCTCAATGACCTCCTCTAGGGTCTCGAGACTTCCATCATGCATATAGGAGCCGGTGACAGCCACATTCCTCAAGGTCGGTGTCTTGAAGGCTCCAAGGTCCGAAAGATTCAGGGTGACAGCAAAGCGCCCCAGTTCTGAAATCTCGACCTTGTCAAGAACAACCTCGTCCAAAGAGGCCCCCGAGAGCTTCAGACGCCGGTATTCGTTGACGATTTCCCTCAGGCGCGGGGCAATCTTCTGAAAACCAACTCCAAGATTGTGAAATTTGTTGTCCGTAAAGATGGCATATTCCTCACCAATAGTATGACAGCTCTGACAACGCCCTTTGCCCTTAAAGATCTCAAAACCCCTTTTGGCGGCCGCCGAAAGAGCCGTTTCGTCCCCACCGTAAAGATAACGGTCAAAAGGCGAGTTGCCCGAGATCACTGTCCGCTCAAAGGCGGCAATGGCCTTAGCGACATGATCAATGGTGATCTCCTGAGGCTCTACCCCGAAGACCTCTTTGAACTGGCGGAGGTAGTCCGGATCTTGGCGGACAACCTCAACTACCTGAAGATGGCTAGTTAAACCGTGTTCTACTGGATTAATAAGCGGATCCTTGGCCTGCTCTTCCAGGGTCTTACGACGACCATCCCAGAACTGGGTATCATAATAGACGGCATTTACCACCGTGGGAGTGTTCCGGGTGCCCAGAAGTCCTTTTATTCCCTTGGCCACCGGAAGACCATCGACAAAGACCCTCTCTGGCTTATGGCAGGTAGCACAACTGATACTTTTATCAGCACTAAAACGGACATCCTCAAAAAGGGCCTTACCTAAGGCCACCTTGGCCGGAGACATAGGATTGTCTTCAGGCACAGGCACAGGTGGCAGACCTAAAGGCGGTTGGGCCCAGAGGGCTGTAATCGACGAAAGAAAAAGAAACAAGGCCATCAGCAAAGTAATAAACATCTACCCCTCCATATCATGGAATTTTGTGTTTTTTTCTTAAAAAATACCTGGCAATAATTTATTTAATTTAATTATTAATTTAAATTGATTTTTAAGTAACAAAAACAAATAACGTGGTCAAGTGTTTTTTAAGAGGATTTTTAGAAAGGAACAAAATGCGAGTTCACACGAAAAAGGGGCCGGGTACCCCAGCCCCTTTGATTCTATTCAAAGAAGTGTTTGAGGTGATCGCGGCGGGTATTGTGGCGCAGGCGGTTTAGGGCCTTCTTTTCTATCTGACGGATCCTTTCCCGAGAGACCCCAAAACGCTTGCCAATCTCCTCTAGGGTATATTCCCCATCCTCACCGATACCAAAGCGGAGTCGGATGATCTTTTCCTCTCGAGGTGAAAGCGTAGAGAGAATGCTTCGTATCTTTTCCGTAAGCTCTTTGTCCCGCACTTTCTCGTAAGGGGAGGGAGAGGTCTGGTTTTCGATAAAATCCCCCAAGGTAGAGTCCTCATCACCGACTGGAGTCTCAAGAGAGACTGGTTCCCGGCTGGCCTCCAAGATGGCCAGGATCTTCTCCTGAGGAAGACCGGTACGCTCGGCAATCTCAACAGGGGTGGGTTCCCGCCCCAGCTCCTTGACCAATTCGTACCATGCCTTGAAAAACTGGCTTCGAAGTTCCAAAAAGTGGACCGGAAGGCGGATAGTCCGAGTTTTGTCGAGGATAGCCCTGGTGATAGCCTGACGGATCCACCAGCTGGCATAGGTAGAGAACTTGTTGCCCTTGCTGTAGTCAAACCGAAAAACAGCCCTCATCAGACCCAGGTTACCCTCCTGGATAAGATCCGCCAGGGAAAGACCCTGATTCATGTACCGTTTAGCAATAGAGACTACCAAGCGTAGATTGGCCTTGATCATCTCGTCTTTAGCCCGTTCTATATCCTGAGCCCGGGCCTCAACCGCCCTCAAAAGCTCGGCCATTTCCCGGTCTTGAGGGTATTTCCTGGCAATCTCTCGCAGGCCCCGAAGCATAAAGTTGAGATGGCTCTTTTTAGGTTTGAGGCCTGGGTCACGGTGGCGCCAGAGGGCAATCTGCTTCCTTAGGGCCTCAAGCTCCAGAAGCTTAGAAGGATGTTCCTCTATAGATTTAACGATAAACTGAAATCCCCCACGGATTACCCGAGAAAGCTCCTCCTCCCTTTCAGGGGTCAACAGGGGATAGCGCCCCATCTCCCGAAGATAAGCACTGGTGATCTCCTCGGTCTCATGGACCTCTTCCTCGGGAGCCTCTTCCTCAACTGGGGCTGGCTGGGTCTGCTCCACCTTCTGAAGCCAGGCACCGTTGCTACCCTCGCCATCTGGAGCATCCACAACCTGGATGTTATTCCGGAAGAGAAAATCGAAAATCTCTTCAATCTCCTGAGGATCCTTAATGTCATCCGGCAAAAGCTCATTTAGGGCCTCATAGGTAAGAGCCCCCCCCCGAGAGGCCTCTAAAAGTCTTTCCTTGACCTTTTTGTTGGCCCTAGTAGAGTCCTTTTTAGCCATCCTGGTAATCACCACCCGTCTTTAATTTTTAGACAGAAAGAGTTTTATAACATTTCTTATCGTTCCCGGCAACTATCAAGTTAAGTTTCTAGGATCTCTTTGTCTAGTTATTGTTAACTTTTTAAGCTTTAAGGAACCTTGAGCCAAATCAAAAACTCCTTATTTCCTTTAGGGCCCTTAAGGGGAGAATCAATAAGTCCTTTTTCCTCAAGGGCCAAGGAGACAAAGAATTCCCTAAGCCGGGCAATGACCTTTTCATGTTTGGCAGGATCGCGAACCACCCCTCTCTTGCCAACCTCCCCCCTACCCACCTCAAACTGGGGTTTAATAAGGGCAACAATGTCACCGCCTGACCGAACCAAATTCTTTACGGCGGGGATAATTTTGGTAAGGGAGATAAACGAGACATCAATGACCGCCAGATCAACCATTTCCCCTAGATCATCTATGGTTAGGTAACGGGCATTGGTCTTCTCCAGAACCACCACCCGTGGATCCTGCCTCAGACGCCAGTGAAGCTGACCATAGCCGACATCGACAGCATAGACCCTGGCCGCCCCATAATCCAAAAGGCAGTCAGTAAAGCCTCCGGTAGAAGCTCCCACATCAAGAGCCGTCTTTCCGGAAACGGGGATCCCAAAAGCTTTAAGGGCGGCCTCAAGTTTGAGTCCCCCCCGGCTAACATAAGGGCAGGCCGGACCGCGTATCTTTATATCGGCGGTCAAGGGGATCTTGGTGCCAGGTTTGTCGATTATCTGGCCATCAACCAAGATCTGCCCGGCCATAATGGCGGCCTGGGCCTTCTGACGGCTTTCAAAAAGACCGCGGTCAACCAGAAGTTTATCGAGACGCAGGCGTGGAGATGAGCCTTGGGCCTTCACTGCTCAAGAATTTTAGGGCCGCCTCTTGGATTTTAGAGGCCGTAAGACCTAGTTTTTGACGAAGAATGGAGGGAGCTCCGTGCTCGACGAAAATATCCGGAATCCCCAGACGCCTCATGGGAATCAAAAGACCTCTGTCCACCAGAAGCTCGGCTACTGCCGAGCCGAAACCACCAAGAAGACTGTTTTCCTCAACGGTAAGAAGACGCTTATGAGTGACAACCAGATCTAAAATCAGCTCTTCATCAAGGGGTTTGACAAACCGGGCATTGACCACCGTGGCCGAGACCCCTGCAGCTTCCAGGGCCTCAGCCGCTTTAAGGGCCGGCCAGACAGTGGCCCCAATGGCCAGAAGGAGAAGGTCTTGACCTTCTTTAAGGACCTCGGCCCGACCTATGGGCAGGACATTCAGCTCCCAGTCAAGACTCACCCCCACCCCAGAGCCCCGTGGATAACGAAGAGCAATGGGACCATCGTATTTTATAGCTGTATAGAGCATGTGTTGGAGTTCGTTTTCGTCTTTGGGGGCCATGACCACCATATTGGGAATTAGCCGAAGATAGGAAAGATCAAACTGGCCCTGGTGGGTAGGCCCATCCTCCCCGACAATACCCCCTCTATCCAGGGCAAAGACCACGTGTTGCCTGGTGAGACAGACGTCGTGGATAATCTGATCAAAGGAACGCTGGAGAAAGGTGGAATAGATGGCACAGACCGGAATCAGGCCCTCAATGGCCAGACCAGCGGCAAAGGTGACAGCGTGTTGCTCGCAGATGCCGACATCAAAAAAACGCTCCGGGAATCGCTGGCCAAAGTCCTTAAGCCCTGTCCCCGAGGGCATGGCCGCGGTAATAGCTACCAGACGAGGTTCTTCCTCAGCCAGTCTGATCATGGTCTGGCCAAAGACCTGGGTATAGTCTGGGGGGCGAGGGCCATGGCGTCGAGGTCTCCCCGTATTGACATCAAAAGGGCCCACCCCGTGAAACCGCTCCGGCTCCTCTTCTGCCGGTGGATACCCCTTGCCCTTCTTGGTAAGGACATGAACCAGCACTGGCCCTTCAAGCTCTTTGACGTTTTTCAAGGTGGGGATAAGGACATCGAGGCGGTGGCCAGGAAGGGGGCCGACATACTCAAAGTTAAGGGCCTCAAAGAGCATCCCCGGGGTCAGGAACCCTTTGAGAGAATCCTCGCTCTTTTTGAGGATATGAACTATCTGATCTCCACCGGGCAGGTTGCGGAAAAAGCCCTCTAGCTCTTTTTTGACTCGGGTGGCCACTCGGCCGGTTAACTTCCGAGACAGAAAGGACGAAAGGGCCCCTACATTGGGGGAGATGGACATCTCATTGTCGTTGAGGATGACAATGAGATTCTTCCGAAGGTGACCGGTATTATTTAACCCCTCGAAGGCCAGACCGGCCGTCATAGAACCATCGCCAATGACGACCACCACCCGACCAGGTTCACCCTTAAGCTCCATCCCTACCGCCATACCCAGACCAGCAGATATAGAGGTTGAAGAATGCCCGGTATCTAAGGCATCATAAGGGCTTTCGGAGCGTTTTGGAAAACCAGATATCCCACCGTAAGTCCTCAAGGTATGAAAGGATTCTCGCCGACCAGTCAGGAGCTTGTGGGCATAAGCCTGGTGACCAACATCCCAGACGATGCGATCCTTCGGGGCCTCAAAGACATAATGAATGGCCAGGGTGAGCTCTACCGTGCCTAAATTAGGGGCCAGATGCCCTCCGGTCTCGGCAACGGTGTTGATAATCGTTTCTCTTATCTCCCGGGCCAGTTCCCGAAGTTCGGGCAGACGGAGTTGTTTGAGATCTTTAGGGGTATCGATACGGTCAAGGATCCGGGCCATAGACAGACCACCTCACATATTTCTTTCTACAATATACCGGGCAATGGCCCGGAGGACATCTCCCCGCGGGCCAAAGGACAAAAGGGCCTCCTCGGCCTCAGAGATCAATTCTCTTGCTTTGGCCTTGGCCGCCTCTAGACCAAAGAGCTGTGGATAGGTGTTTTTCTGGCGACGCAGATCAGAGCCTATTGGTTTGCCCAACAGCTTTTCATCCCCAACGATATCGAGAACATCATCGACGATCTGAAAGGCCAGACCGATCTTCTCCCCATAGATTTCAAGAGCCCTTAGTCCGTCACTGTCGGCCCCGGCCAGAAGCCCACCTGAGACTACTGAGGCCTTAATGAGGGCTGCTGTCTTGTGAAGATGAATAAATTCCAGATCCTTGGCTGATATCTCTCTGCCTTCGGCCAGGATATCAGCCGTCTGGCCACCGACCATACCAGAGACCCCGGCTGCCTGGGCAATCAGGGAGATGGTTTCAAGGACCCTTTCGGCCCCGGCCCTTTGGATGAGATCTGGGGAGCTCAAGAGCTCAAAGGCCAAAGTCAGAAGACCATCACCGGCCAAAATAGCTAGAGCCTCCCCGAAGACCTTATGGCAGGTTGGCCTGCCCCGACGGAGATCATCATCATCCATGGCCGGAAGATCATCGTGGATAAGAGAGTAGGTATGGATGCACTCCAAAGCACAGGCTGCTGGTAGATAGGGACGTTGATCATCGTCTTGGGTAGCCGCTGCTGCCAAAAGGAGGATAGGCCTTAAGCGCTTGCCACCAGCAAAGACACTGTAACGCATGGCCTCAACCACCTTGGCTGCCCCCCCAGAGGGTTGAGGAAGATAACGATCGAGGGCCTCATCAACCAAGGCCCTGGTTGAGGAAAGATACTGAACAAGGCCAGACTTATTCACCTAGGTCCTCAGGGAAGGGAATGTAATCGAACTTTCCGTCAGGCTGACGGATGAGCTGTTCCACCCGCCGCTCGGCCTCATCAAGCATCTGATTCAAGGCCCGAGAAAGTTTAATTCCCTCTTCAAACTTCTTCAATGATTCCTCAAGACCTAGGCCCTCTGATTCCAATTCAGCAACAATCTTCTCCAGGGTCTTAAGTCCAGCCTCAAAGTCCTTTAGCTGCATGCGATCTCTCCTTGGTTTGTTTTAGCCCGGGAGCCCCAAGCTCAAGTAGCCTTAAAGGATCGACCCTGATCCCAACCAGGGAGACCCCAAAATGAAGATGGGGGCCAGTGGCCCGCCCGCTTTTGCCCACCAACCCGATTCTCTGACCGACAGTAACCGTTTCTCCCGCTGTAACCAGGGCTTTATCCAGATGGCAATAGATACTGTAGAGTCCCAGACCGTGATCAATAACTACGGTGAGCCCAGAGAGATAAAAGTCCCTCACCAGGACCACCTTCCCGGTTCCAAAGGCAACCACTGGGCTCCCCTGGCGAGCAGCAAAATCGACTCCCATATGAGGGCTTCTGGGCTGTCCGTTGAGGATCCGTTTGAGGCCAAAGGGACTTGATATCCGTCCATCCACCGGAGGGACAAAGGGCCCCAGGTAAAAATAATCCCTACTTACCGGCTCAAGGACCTGCCGCAAAAGGACCCTTTCTTTCTTGATCCGGTCCAAGGTCTCAAGATCGAAGGTGACCATCTTTTGGGGTAATTTGAGATGTTCTTCTGGAAATAAACGGGCCCTGATTTTAAGACTAACCCTCTTCTTACTCCCAGAAGTAAAACAGATTTCCAGACTGGTTTCTCCCTCCGAGGCCCCGTAAGGAATCCCTATAAAACCGACACTTCGATCCGAAAGCCGGGCCAGGGGAAAACAGTACCCCAGAAGACAGGCCTTCTCAGCCTGACCGGCAACACTCAATAAAAAAACATCTCCAGGTCCAACCTCCTTGGGGAGATCAAGGGCCAGAAGAGAGCTCTTCCAGAGAAAAAGACCTCCCAGAATCAAGGAGATGATTCCAAGACGTGACATATGACCTTCCCTCGCTTAAGCCGGATCCTTAATCTATCGCCAGGACAGACCTGGATGGCCTCGGTAAGAAGACGCCCAGAGGGCAGAATCTCCACCAGACTATAGCCTCGAGCCAGAACCTTATAAGGGCTCAGGGCCTCAAGATGCCGATCTACTCTGGCCAGTTGAGATTTTTTTTCGGCCAGCCCCTTAAAAACGAGACGTTCAAGATCCCTAGTCAAGGCCTCAAGACGAAGCCTTTTTTCAATTAGGCGACGGCGGGGATCTTTCAGCCTTAGAGAAAGCAATTCTAAGGCCCTGGTGGCCGCCTCAAGGCGTCTGTCAAAGAGGGCTTTAAGCCGGTATTCAAGATTCAACAGACGGTCCCTAAGCTCGTTCATATCTGGAAAAA
Source organism: Thermosulfuriphilus sp. (assembly GCF_054026695.1). Lineage (NCBI taxonomy): Bacteria > Pseudomonadati > Thermodesulfobacteriota > Thermodesulfobacteria > Thermodesulfobacteriales > Thermodesulfobacteriaceae > Thermosulfuriphilus > Thermosulfuriphilus sp. Next base: position 47,091 of record NZ_JBPMLP010000045.1, on the reverse strand, counting down.
CTAGTTGAGCTGCTGCCGTAGGAGTAGGGGCCCGATGATCAGCCACAAAGTCGCAGATGGTAAAGTCCACCTCGTGTCCTACAGCTGAAACCACAGGAATCCGGCTAGCGGCCACGGCTCTGGCAACCACCTCCTCATTGAAGGCCCAGAGATCTTCAATGGATCCTCCTCCCCGACAAATGACAATTACGTCTACCGGACATTCCAGATTAAAGAAGGCCAGAGCTTGACATATTTCCGCCGGAGCTTCCTCCCCCTGGACTTTGACTGGATAGATAGTGATCCAGGCCCCGAGGAAACGCCCCTTAGAGGTTCTTAGGAAATCATGGACCGCTGCCCCTGAGGGGGAAGTGATAAGCCCCACCCGACCTGGAACCAGCGGAAGAGGACGCTTCCGGGAACGATCGAAGAGCCCCTCCCGGCGCAGGCGCTCTTTCAGTTCCTCAAAGGCTACCATCAGAGCCCCAGTGCCCCGAGGCTCTATAATATTGGCCACAATCTGATACTCACCCCGGGGCTCATAAAGAGTCAGCCTTCCCAGGCAAACAACCTTGAGACCATCTCGAAGGGAGAAATGAAGCCGAGAGGCCTCTCTCCGAAAGAGGACAACCTTGATCTGGGCAGCCTCGTCCTTAAGGGAGAAGTACACATGGCCTGATGACGGTATACGAAGATTAGAGATCTCCCCTTCGACCCAGACAAAGGGAAATGCCGTCTCCAACAGATCCTTAAGGAGACCGGTCAGCTGCGAGACAGTAAAGACCCTGGTCCCAAGGTCTTCCAGGGCCCCAACATCTTCAACCCTTGAGGGGAAGGCGTTTAAGAAGCTCTCTTTAGAGGAATCTGGCATTGTTTTTCTGGCCCGCAGACCTTATAGTCTTTTGCCGAAAGTTAGCCCAAAGCAAAACGATAGTAAACCCGAAGCGGACAGAACGATGATCAAAAAAGACCTTTACGAAATCTTGGGAGTCTCTCCTACGGCCAGCGAAGAGGAGATCAAAAAGGCCTATCGCCGACTGGCCCGAAAATACCACCCGGATCTTAACCCCGGAGACAAAGAGGCCGAAAGACGCTTCAAGGAAATAAATGAGGCCTATCAGATCCTCTCTGATCCCCAAAAACGGGCCGAGTACGATCAACTGCGGCAGGCGGCCTCAGCCCACACCTTTACCACCCCAGGAGGCGAGACTGCCTATGACTTCTCTGGCCTTTTTGACGAAGGCTTTGGGGGATTTGCCGATCTTTTTGAGGATTTATTTGGTTTTGGCCTGAGAGACGAGGAACCACGTCGGGGAGAGGACCTTTTGACCCGGGTGGAGATCGATCTCCGGGATCTTATCTCCGGACGGGAAATTGAGGCCGAAGTCCCCCAGAGGGGCCCCTGCCCCACTTGCGGCGGCCTTGGCCTTGATCCCAATGATCCTGGAACGAACTGCCTGGCCTGTGGCGGAAAGGGCAAAAAGGAAATCCGCCAAAAGGATCTACGGCTCATCCAGATCTGTAGCCGATGTAATGGAAGCGGTCGCACCCGCACCCGTCCCTGCCCGACCTGCCACGGAGCTGGCGTCTCTGGACATCGACAACGGGTAAAGATCAAAATCCCTCCAGGGGTCAAGGAGGGAACAACCATCAGGATTCCGGGAAAAGGAGGCCCCGGGCTTTTTGGAGGCCCCCCAGGGGATCTCTACGTTCAGTTTGTCGTCAGGCCTGATCCCTTATTTGAAAGGCGCGGCGATGATCTCTATGTCCGGGTGCCGGTGGACATATTCACTGCTGTCCTTGGCGGAGAAGTGGTTGTTCCCACCCTTGACGGTCAGGTCAAGATGAAGATCCCCCCAGGGACCCAATGTGGCCAGAAGTTTCGTCTCAAGGGCAAGGGTCTCCCTCGGGCCCGAGGGGGAAAGGGCGACGAATATGTCGAGATTATGATTCGGGTCCCCACTAAACTCAGCCCCGAAGCCCGAAGACTCTTTGAGGAATTGAGAAAAAAGGTCAGTACTTCTCCTGGGGGATAAAGACCTGAAAGCTTGTTCCTTTCCCGGGTTGACTCTCTACCCGGATCTCCCCGCCCCAGGCCTCAACCAGACGATGAACAATAGAAAGACCGAGACCGGTGCCCTCCGGGCGGGTGGTATAAAATGGATCAAATATATGTTCAAGTACTTCAGAAGGAATGCCACGTCCTGTGTCCTTTACTTCCAGCCACAAGCCTTTTCCTTCCTTCCTGGCCGAGATAACCACCCGGCCGGGCTGGTGGCCATTGCAGGCCTCAGCGGCGTTCATGACCAGATTGAGGAGGACCTGCCGAAACTGGCCGGGATCAAGAACCACTTTGAGGTCCTCGGCAAGGTTATTCTCTATAGAAATCTGTTTAAAACGACCATGGCGCCCCACCAAAGAGATGACCTCTTCAGCCACCTGGGCCGGGGAAAAGACAACCTTTTTGCCCTTCTCTGGACGCGCAAAGAGAAAGAAATCATCAGAGAGTGACTCCAGACGTTTGGCCTCTCTGAGTATGATCTCTAGTAGTGGTTCTCCTTCAGTGGCCACCAGTCCCTGCTCTCTTAAGAGCTGGGCGGCCCCACTGATACTGGTAAGGGGATTCCTGATCTCATGGACCAGACCATCGGCCATATGCCCCAAGGCAGCCAGCCTTTCAATCCGGCGCATCTGTCGCTCTCGTCTTTTAATCTCAGTGATATCTTGAAAGATAATCCCCATCCCTAAAGGGGTGCCCTTGTCATCAGTGATCTCAAAACAGGAAAGACCTAGGACGAGTTCCCGACCATCGGGAAGTCTTAATTCAAGGTCCTGTCTTTGGTGGCAATCAAGGTCAGCCAGCTCGGGAAAGGCCTCTTTAAGATGGACCCCCAAAACAGAGGAAAGATCCCGGCCGAGGATCTCTTCGGCCCGTCTATTGACCAGCTGGATCTGTCCCTTGGCATCGGTGATAATGAGACCTGAACGTAGGCTATGGAAAACATGGTCCTGGATTTTTTTAAGACGATGAACGTCTTCGCGGCTCCGGCGGGCCATATCCTGGGCCACGGTGACATCACGGACCAGCCTAAGAGCCATAAGGCCGACGAGGCAAAAGGCTCCTAGATCAAGGAAGAAGAAAAAGGCCTCTTCAGGTACAAACCCTTCTCCCTCAACCCACAGGGGATACCAATAAATAACTGTAAGCCCAATGGTCACCACCAGGATGGTCCAGTTGAGCCCCTGGCGGCCCAAGAGAACGGCGGCCACGATGACCACCAAGGAATAGAGCACGATAAAAGGGCTCTGTGGTCCCCCGGTAATTCCCACTAAAAGGCTAATCAACAGAGAATCCCCCAGGACCAAGGCCCAGGCCAGACGTTGGGTGGGAGCCCCCATTTTCGAGGCCAGAAGGATGGCCAGACTCAGGGAAAAGGAAGCAGCCACGATCCAGAAAAAAGGCCCCTGAGCCAGATCCTTCCAGAAAAGGCCTACCCCCAAAACAATCAGGAGGATGATCAGTTTTAGGGCATTGATGACCGAAAAGCGCAACATAATGGCCCTTTAAAGACCATATTTGGCCAGACGGTATCTGAAAGAACGAAAGTTTAAACCCAAGAGTTTGGCAGCCTCGGTCTTCACCCCTCCGGTACGTTCCAGAGCCTGTTTGAGGAGGTCCATCTCGATCTTGGCCAGTAGTTCCTCAAGATCTATGCCTTTTTCAGGAAGGGTGATGCGAAAATCATGCTCCTTTTGGCCGTCTCCGTCCTGACGCTTTGTCCGGGAGAGTACCAGACTCTCAGGGAGAATAAGGCTTCCGGTCTCTAGAGCCACAGACCTTTCAATAATGTTTTCAAGCTCGCGGATGTTTCCCGGAAAATCATACTCTTCCAGGGCTTTAAGGGCATAGGCTGAAATACCCTCGACCTTTTTGCCCATCTGCCGGGAGTATTTATCCAGAAAATACTGAACAAGTACCGGAATGTCCTCCCGCCTTTGTCTCAAGGGAGGAACATGGATGCTGATGACGTTGAGCCGGTAGTAGAGATCCTCCCGGAAATTACCAGCCAAGACTTCCCTTTCAAGATTCCGGTTAGTGGCCGAGATGATCCGGACATCCACCTCAATCTCGTGGGTCTCCCCCAGAGGGATGAAGCTTTTTTGCTGGACTACCCTCAGAAGTTTGACCTGAAGCTCGGGGGGCAACTCACCGATCTCATCAAGGAAAATGGTCCCTCCATGGGCGACAGCAAAAAGGCCCTTCTTCTCCCGAGAGGCCCCGGTAAAGGCCCCCCGGCTGTAGCCGAAAAGCTCAGATTCCAGGAGATTAGCCGGTATCCCCCCACAGTTGACAACCACAAAGGGCTTATCCTTCCGGGGGCTCAGGTTGTGAATGGCCCGGGCAATAAGCTCTTTTCCTGTTCCTGACTCTCCAGTTATAAGGACGTTTGAAGGGGCCTGGGCGATTTTGGGCAAAAGATTAAAAATCTTTCGCATGGCCGCACTCCGGGCCACCATCCCCTGAAACTGGACCACCTGATCCTGGGGTGATTCTGTCTCTTGGGCCTCCTTTTGGGCCTTCTCCAGAGCTCTTTTGACCGTGGCCCTCAACTCTTTCAGATTGAAAGGTTTGGTCACATAGTCAAAGGCCCCTTCCCTCATGGCCGAGACAGCTGTATCCATCGAGGCAAAGGCTGTGATCATAATCACCGGCATCTCCGGCCAGCGACCCTTAATCTCCTTAAGGAGAGAAAGCCCATCCATCTCCGGCATGCGTATGTCAGCCAGGACAACATCGACAGTGTTTTTCTCCATGAGATCGAGGGCCTCTTTCCCCGTACCAGCGGTGGAAACCTGATAGCCCTCTTTGGTAAAGAGGATATCTAAAAATTGGCGAAGGCTTTTATCATCATCTACAATTAAAAGATGAGCCATGGTAGGACCCCCGAGTTCTCTCAAAGTTTAAGACTGGACTCCCTGGAATCCTTTTCGTCAAAAAGTTTTTTTTCATTAAACAATTTGTCAGTGACTGACGTTTTTTGTTAATTGGACGGTAGCTGAAGTTTTTTGATTGTTATGGCCTATCTGGCCGATCCTAGAGTAGGAGAGCCCCAGAGCGATGGAGTCTCGAGAGAAAAGACCAACCAGATTAGAACCTCTCTTCGAACTTCCAGGCAATCGGGCCAGGGGTGGAGGGATCCTGGCCATGGTTCTCTGCCTGCTTGCGGCCCTTGGCCTTACGGCCGAGGTCTTTTTAGAGATCTACCAGGGGGAGAGCCTCTGCCCCAACGAGGCCTGCGCCTTGGCGGGTCAATATGTCTGGATTGGAGAGCGGGGGCTTGTGAGCCTGGGGGCTTGTTTCTTCTGGATCCTTTTCGGCCTGATTTTTTTCAGCCGACGTTATCCTCGTCCTTGGTTAAGGGCCCTTCCCCTTTTGGCTCTGCTGGGGGCCCTCTCCTTTGACGGCCTCCTCATGGGCTATCAGGTCTTTAAGATCCAAAGGCTCTGTGTGATCTGTCTGGCCACAGCCGGCTTTCTTGTTCTCATCCACTTGGCCTACTCCTTGGGTATCAGAGCCTTTATGGCCGCTTTGGCCGGTCTGGCCGTATGGGCAAGCGGCTTCTTGGGGGCGGCCATCATCAAGGAACCCTCTCTATCAACCAATGAGGCAAAGGAGTTTGCCTTCTACCGTCTTAAAGCCCCTCAAGGCCCAGAATTTCCCAAACTTACCCTTATTTTCAGCCTTCATTGCCCCCATTGTCTTAAGGTTCTAGAGAGACTTTCTCAAATGGGTCCCCAAAGATTAAACATCGAGCTGGCCAGCGTTGACACCGACGAAGCGGCCCTTAAGAGACTGGGGATCTTCCTTCGAGAGGCCTCCCGAAGCCCCAATCCGCTCTCTTTACTCATAGCCCTTAAAGCGGCCGGCACCGATGAGACCCTTCCCCCACCTTCAGGTCTCCTTAAGGCTGCCCAGCGGACCCGTCGATTCTTATTCAACCTGGGCCTTTACGGAATTCCGGTCCTTCTGGTTGAGGAATCCCCTGAAAGGCGCCTTATCCTAAGTGGTGAAGGGGCCATCCTCGAATACCTCCGGGGCCTGTCTTTTGAAGAAGAATCTAGAGTCCAAGCCCCATCGGAGAGATAAATTCAGCTACTTTATCCTCGCGGCCTTCAGCCAGCCATCGGGGGATAGGAGAATAAGCAAGCTTTTTAAAGATTCTCTCCCGCTCTTCAGGAGGAAGGCCACGGGAGAGAATCTCTTTGCGCCACCGCCTCATAAGCTCCAAAAAACGCCCCCACTCCGGCCCGAACATTTCCTCTAGTTCCTCTCTAAGCCTCCGGGCCAAGGCCGGACTGGCCCCTGCCGTGGAGATGGCCAAGGTCAGATCCCCCCTTTTGACCACAGAAGGAACGATAAAACTGCAGTACTCCGGCTTATCGACTACATTACAAGGGATCCCTAATGATTCAGCCTCAGAGAAGACGGCCTCCTGAATGGCCGGATCATCAGTAGCTGCAATTACCAGCCAGGCCCCTTTAAGATCGCCCGTTCGATAGGGCCTCAGTTCAAGCTCAAGGAGACCTTCCCTGGCAGCCTGTTGAATCTCCTCTACGGCCTCAGGGGCCACCACCTGCACTTTGGCCCCGGCCTCAAGGAGGGCAGCCACCTTACGGGCCGCCACTCTGCCTCCGCCGATTACCAAACACCTCTTACCCGTAAGTTTAAGATAAAGGGGATAATATCTAATTTTTAGCCTCCTTTGATCTCGTTCTAACAGGTCAGGTGAAAGGCCCCGGCGACTCGTTTTTTTTCGGCCATCAGTTGATTAAATCTCTCTGCCGCCTTGGCCGTAGGAAGGGCCTCAAACCTGATCGAATGTTCATCCAGAGCCTTGGTGACCTCCGAACTCAGAATCATAGCCCCATAGGCCCCTGTACCCACGATGAGGATCTCTGGTCGGGCCTCAAGGATATCGGCAATGTCTTCAGGATAGAGACGGTGGCCTTCTTTGCGCCACCAGTTGGGGTAGATCTTGGTGTCGATGATCTTGAGATCACTGGTATAAGTGACCCCTTTTATCTTCATCTGGCCAAAACTGTATCCTTCTATCATCTCTGCCCTCCTTCAAAACCAGGCCACCAACAGCCAGAGGGCCCCGGAGATCAGGCCCAAGGCCCCCAAAACCGGCCCCCCAACTCTCAAGCCTCCAAAGATCAGGGAATAGGTCCCTTTGGCCAAATTGTTACTTATAGAGGCAATGACAATGGCCATCTGGATCTCCCCCTGACCCACGGCCTGATATTTGCCCTGAATAATCCCCAGAATAAAGGGATCTATATCAACAAAGCCAATGATACTCGCCAGATAATGAAGCCCATATTCGCCAAAACGGGAAAGGGTCCACCGGGTTACAGCCACTGTAGCCACGAACAAAATAGCAAAAAGAAGGGCTGCCGTCAGCTCAAGGGGGTTTTCCGGCCTTTCGGAGGCCGAACTTCTGGCCGGACAATGACAGAATTTGTCGAGGATCACCCCCGTAAGACCGGCAAGAGCCGCTGTGGCCAGAAAATAAGGAGCCAGAGAGAGGCCCAGGTTAAGGTCAAATAGGGCAACCAAGACGGCCAGACGTAGATACATGGCCCCAGTGGCCAGAACAATGGGACCCACGGCCTGAATACTCTTGAGCCGGCGGGCAATGACCACGGTTGTAGCCGTAGAGGAATAAATGCCTCCCAGAAATCCGGACAGCAAAAGCCCTCTTACAGGAAGGACGTAAGCCTGGATAAGATAGCTGGCATAAGAGATAGAAGAGACGGCCACCACCGACAGCCAGATCTGATAGGGGCTTATCTCTACAAAAGGCAGTTTCTCCCGAGGAAGAAGAGGGAGGATGACCCCAATTACCAGAAGGAACTTAGAGAGAGTCAGGACCTCTTCCTCCGGAAAGCTCCTGGTCAGATAGTGAAGGGCTGGTTTGGAATGAAGCAGGATTACAGTGGCCACAGTAATGCCTACTGGCCACCAAATGGGTTTGCCAACCACCATAGGTCCCAGGGTGTAAGTGATAAAAGCCGCCGTCTCACTGGTAATTCCCGGGCGGTCGGCGCTCATTTTGCGCCAATAGCTCACAAGAAGAAGGGTAGCCAGGGCCACCAGGCCGACCACATAGGCCACTAGATGGACAGGATCAAGTATATAAAGAATGAGGCCCAAGATACCAATGAGCGGAAAGGTGCGGATGCCTCCAAAATAGGGAACATCCTCTTCCTCTTTGGCTACCTTGCGGAGATGGTCTTCTTCCCTTTCCAGCCCAATGATGAAAGAAAGGGCCAGGACCAAGAGAAAGTCACGCCAAAAAAAGGAAAGATCCACGGTTCCTATCCACCCTTAAGCTTGCGTCTCCAGCCCTCAAGATCGAGGCTTACGTAGCGAAATCCAATCTGTTTGAGCTCATAGACTATCTGATCGGCTTGGCCAAGGAGAAGGGGGAAATCCTCCCTCAAGACTTCTATCCGGGCAAGTTCTCCGTGGTATCGGACCCTAAGGGTTTTAAAACCCAAAGATGAAAGACGCCTCTCGGCCTCAGCGACCATTCTCAGAGCCTGACGACTTATGGGAGTTCCAGTAGGAATTCTGGTGGCCAGACAGGGTCCGGAAAAGGAGGTGTTGAGCCCCACCCCTAAGACTTCAGAGGCCTCTGTTATTTCAGACTTCGTAAATCCCGCAACAAGCAACGGGGTTTTGACGGCTAACTCTTCGATGGCCTTAAGGCCCGGACGATCCTCGCCCAGATCATCCACCTGGGTCCCATCAGCCAGCTCCCTGTAGCCTGCTTGACGGGCCCAAGAGAGGAGATGGCTGTACATGTTTCGCTTACAGTAGTAACAACGCCGGGGATCATTGCGGACAAAATCAGGCCAGTGGAGATGATCAAGCCTGAAGACTACATGCTTTACGCCCCACTTAGCAGCCCAGGCTCTGACGGCCTCAAGACTCCCGGGCCGACAGACAGGAGATGAGATCGTCAGGGCCACCAGAGCGTCCTCAAGGACCATGGCCGCAAAGGCGACGAGAAAAGAACTATCAAGCCCCCCAGAGAAGGCAATTGCCAGAGGGGCCCAAGACAGGAGTCTTTCCCTCAGGTCGGCAAGCTTTAAAGAGAGTGCTCCCTGGCTAAGTTTCTTCAGATCCCTGGGGCTTATCATTGTTATTGATGAGGGCACTCTTTAAGGGAGCCGGAAGGGGCTCTTGGGGCTCGGAGAGAAGAAACTTGCCCTCTTTTATCCAGTCCTTGAGGATCTCGGCTATTTCCTTGGCACGAACATAGCTTGATACTGGTACCGTGGGAACATCCTTGCCCAAGACCCGAATACTTCCACTACGAAGCTCCGCATAAGAGACCTCACCGTAGTTTCGTTTTATTCCATTAGGATAATCATATCCGTAGTCGACTATCTGGGTAAAGATTTCCTCATCAGAGACCCCAGTATAGGCAGCAATCTCCTCGTTGAGGACGGGAATAGGGACACCGATACCCACACTGAGCGAACACCCGTAACCAAGCATGCTCACTCCCATAATCCAGCGGGGGCTCATCTCCTTCAAGTTGCCCATGACCATAATGGTCCCCGCTGGTCGGGTGGGGATCCCTTTGTTTGTTCGGGGAACATCAGGGTTGTGTTGAGTGCCGTACCAGACGATGTAGCCCTGAGCCCCACCGAGGAAGATCCTTGTCCCCAACCCCATGGTCTTATAGTAGGGATCGTTCATCAGGGGAGAAAGCTGGCCGGCGGTGGCATAGTTGGCGTTTCCCGCCCGGGGTCTTAATACCCCCATGTAGGTATAGATGGTCCGCTCGGAGAGGTTTATGGCACAGTTGTAATTTTGGTAGGCGTTGCGGGGGTTACAAAGCACTGCATAGGGAAGATCAGCCAAGCTGATCTCTTTTTCCAGGTACTTTCGAGGATAGCAATGGGTTCCATAGGCCTTGGCCCGCAGGAGAAGTTTTTTCCCGGCCACCAGGTCCTCGATCACATGTCCCCCACCGTAACGAAACTCCCCGGGATAGACCTTATTCAGGGGATCATCCTCGGCAGGCTCGGTGGCCCCAATGTAGATATCTACGGCCGCCAGACCGGCATAGGCTGGAACCCCGTTTATCCAAACTCGGTGGGCCTTTATGGTAGGCACAGTATGGCCAAAATTAATAAAGGCTCCGGAAGAACACATGGGAGAAAAGGTCCCAGTGGTGACCACATCGACCTCTTGGGCAGCCTTAACCGGGCCTTCAGCCTTAACTATATCAATCATCTCTTCGGCCGTAACGACCACGGCCCGACCTTCCTTGATCCTACGGTTGATTTCAGCGATAGTCTTCTCTACTTTGTAGGCCATAAAAAACTCCTCCAGGGCTGGATTGTGCCTATCATAGGCCAGTGTAGCCGTTTTTCAATACCTAAACCCTAACCACTGAAGAGAAACAGACTTCAGGGCGACCCTTGACCCTTTTATTAAATTGGCTAGAGAACAAAGTCCTGTTAGAGGGGGGATAATCAGCCCAATAGAACCCTACTTTTTTCTGGCTACTCCATGATGGAGATCACCTGGTGGCCGGCTTGCTGGAGGGCAGAGACTATGGGTTTAAGGTCACATGGCTCCAGACGAATATAATGAATCTTTTCAAAAGGAGGCTGGGTATCCATGCCGATGGAGATGATCTCTACCCCGAAGGAACGGATTATCTGAACAATCTCTTCAAAGGAACCCTCTCTGGCCGCCGGAATAACATCAATCCGAGAGCTCTGTCTCAAAAGACCCATTAGTTCGACAAAAGATGCCAAGAGATCAGTCACCGTAATGATGCCCACCAAGTTACCTTTTTCGTCAATTACCGGCAGACCGCCTATCTTATGGCGATAGATAATTCTGGCCGCCTCCTCGACAGAGTCCTCAGGGGAGACAACTATCGGCTCCCGGATCATTACGTCTTTAATGGACATCTCCGAGATAAGGGCCGGAAAGAGGTACTGCCGAATGTCGCTTTCGGTAACAAAACCAACCATCTCACCGGTCTTTTGGACTACCGGGAGATGTCTTATACCGTGGAGTCTCATTAGCTGAATGGCCTCTTTAATGGAGGCCTCAGGGGAGATGGTAACTAGGTTTCTGACCATCCAGTTTTTGACTTTCACTGTTTCCTATCCCTTTAGCCAAAAATTTTAAATTCGATCTTTCCCTAAGGGTCTTTTACAACTTTATATCATAGGCCTTTATCTTGTAGTGCAAGGTCCGCAAAGATATTCCCAGGAGCTCCGCTGCCTTTCTCCGATGGCCCCCTGTTTTCTTGAGAGCCGCCTCAATGGCCCGGCGTTCTATCTCCTTGAGATTGGCTGCCGGAATCTCTGTCGAATCCTGCCTGCGGGGAATAGTCTGCCCGAGCGAGATCCTCAAAACTCCATCCCGGCTAAGAATAACTGCTCGTTCCAGAATGTTGCGGAGCTCCCGAATGTTTCCTGGAAAATGATATCTCTTAAGGGCCTCAAGCCCCTCAGGATCTATCTCTCGAATCTCCTTCCCCAGCTCGGCCGTTATTGACCACAAAAGATAGTCAATAAGCTCAGGTAAGGCCTGGGACCTCTGTCTCAACGGGGGAATCTCCAGTGGAAAGACATTAAGACGAAAGAAGAGATCTTCCCGAAAACGGCCATTGGTCACCATCTTGGCCAAGTCGCGATTGGTAGCGGCAATAAGGCGAACATCAGTCTTAATGGTAGTGAGGCCGCCCAGGCGCTCAAAGGTGCCATCCTGGAGGACCCGGAGGAGCTTGGCCTGAGCCCCTTGGGGAAGCTCGGCAACTTCATCGAGGAAGACCGTCCCCTCATCGGCCAGCTCAAAACGTCCCTTTTTACCCTTAACGGCCCCGGTAAAGGCCCCCTTCTCATAGCCAAAGAGCTCAGCCTCGATGAGATTCTCCGGAAGGGCAGCACAGTTTATCTCCACAAAAGGCCCCTCCCTGCCAGACAGTTCGTGGATGACCCGGGCCACCAGAGTCTTTCCCGTACCTGATTCCCCCAGGAGAAGGACGGTAGCCTTGGTTGGAGCCACGGCCTTGATGTCTTCAAGCAGGGACTCCATCCCGGCAAAGATTATCTCTAGAGGCGGCAAACCGCGGCTCCCGGCCTTAAGGGCCAAGTTTTCCCGAACCAAGCGATAACGCTCATAGGCCTTGGCCACCACCGCCCGAAGCTCATCCGGGCTCGAAAGCGGTTTGCTCAGATAGTCAAAGGCCCCTTCCTTCATGGCCCGAACAGCTGACTCTATGGAACCAAAGGCCGTAATGACGATAAAATCTGTCTCTGGATGTCGCTGTCGGAGGGCCTTCATGAGCTCGTGGCCGTCCATCTCGGGCATTTTGAGATCGGTGATTACCAGATGGGGCAAAAAGGCCTCGGCCACCTTAAGAGCCTCCTTGGGATCGGCGGCCTTCTCCACACTGTAGCCCTCTTCCCGAAGAATGTTCTCTAACAGGGCCAGGAAAGAAACCTCGTCATCTACAACCAGAATACGGTAGCCTTTCTTCACCTCTGTCTATTGAGCCTCCGATTCTAAAGGAAGACGAAGTTCAAAAAAGGTAAAGCCATTTTTCCTATATACAGTAATTTGCCCCCCGAGAACACTGGCCAGCCGCTTGACAATAGCCAGCCCCAGACCACTGCCTTTGGCCTTGGTGGTGAAGAAGGGTTCAAAGATCCGCTCCTGATCTTCAGGGGCTATACCTGGGCCGTTGTCCCCGACGGCAAGCAAGGCCTTATCTCCCTCTCGCCCCACCTGGACAAGGATCTCTCCTCCCTCTGGAGCGGCTTCAAGGGCGTTGGTAAGGAGGTTGATGAGGATCTGCTTGATCTTCTCCGGGTCGCTGAAAAGGCGTACCTCTGAAAGGTGCTCCCTGAGCTTTATCCTCTTTGACTCCAAGGTCTCATTCTGACGAAGGCTGCGAACCGTCTCGGCGGCCAGGATCCCCAGGTCTATCTCGGTTTTGTTGGCCGGACTGGGCCGAGCATAGCTGAGGAGATCCCGGGTGAGCTTTTCAAGGCGGGTGGCCTCAGAAACTATGGTGGCCAGATCGGCCTGGATCTCTACCAGAGTCTCCGGAGTCAGTGGTTTGGAGCCAAAGATGGCCCGGCCAATGCGCTCACGCATAAGTTGGGCAAACCCCTTGATGCTCCCCAGGGGATTTCTGATCTCATGGGCCAAGACCGCCGCCAACTGCCCCAGGGCGGCCAAATGTTCGGCCTGGCGGACCTCTTCGGCCAGCTCCTCGCTCCGGCGCCAAGAACGATACCCGAGAACCCCCAAGCCCCAGATTATAAAAAGGGAGGCCCCCATGAGGAGTCCTTGGATCCTGGCCTGACGAACAATCCAGCGGGCTGGATAAGTATGAAGAGCCACCCGAAGGACATAATAAGGCCCCCTGGTCCCAGTCCTAAGATGAACAGGGAGGTCAAAGACAAAGACCTCTTCCCCGGTGCGTAGACGAATAAAGTGGCTCAAAGGGCGTCTTTTTTCAAAGACCTTGGATATGGCCGGATCACGATATTCTTCCTCAATAAGATTAGGATTGGAATGCAGGAGGATCTCACCATCAGCGTCATAGAGGGCCAAAAAAGCCAAATCGTCCCAACGTCCGCTTTTAAGAATATCCTCAAAAAGGAGGACATTGTCTATCCCGTCGCGATGGAGGAGAAACTCTACCCCAATGGCAATGTCCAAGGCCCTGGTGGCCAAAAGATCCTGCGAGGCCCGGACAGAAAGACGATAAGAGCCATAGATGGCCAAGACCATAGCTACGGTAAAGACCAAAAGAAGGACCAGAAGAAAAAAAGGCACCCGCTTTAAAGAGGGTTGGGAAGGCATCTTGGCTCTACCTGGATTTAGACCACAGCGGATGGCCGTCTTCGTCCCGCAGGAAAAAATTCTCCTTTTTCCAGCGAACTATCCGGCAGAGGATGTAGATCCGGCCATCACGCCCAAAGAGCTTTGACCCTGTAACCTCGATCCTGTCGCCTGGCCGGGGGGAAAGACCTAGTTTTTTGGTAAACCAGCGCGGCCCCAAAAGGAGGCGATAGTCTTTGTCCCTTACCCTGAGGACAAGGATGTTCTTCTTCCGGATGATTTTGGTGACCGTACCCTCAAGAGAGATCTCTGTATTGACGTCGTAACCCTTAAACGGCTGAGCATGAGCCGAGGCTTCCCAGGCAGTCAAACACAGGGCCATTAGAAGCAACCATAGCCACCGAATCTTCATTACTGTTAGGGCTCCCCTTGGACAAAGAGATCCATCTCCAGGTGATATTACGTGATCAGGGCCCGTTTTTCTACTCCCCAAGGCCCTATCGGAGAAATATTCACAATCCATGCCATAGAGTTAAGGCCTTGTCCGGGCAGCTTTCTAACCCTTAGGCCAGGGGGTCCCTTCCCGGAGGCCGTTTTAGGCCATGCATATTTTGCACGGACGTTTTTTGGACTGGTCTTCGTTGACGCCTTGATCCCTTTAGGATTATATTGCCCCGACCTCTGAGAAAGGAGGGCCCATGAAGGCGCTCATTGCCCTTGAAGACGGCACCGTGTTTGAGGGAAGATCCTTTACTGGCCCGGGGGAGGCAGCCGGCGAGATCGTCTTCAATACCTCCATGACCGGCTACCAAGAGATCCTCACCGATCCCTCCTATCGGGGCCAGATCGTCACCATGACCTATCCCCTTATCGGCAACTACGGTATCAACGGTGAGGACAACGAAAGCCGTCGCATTCAGGTTGAGGCCTTCGTCGTCCGGGAGTATCAGCCTTTTTATTCCAACTGGCGAGCCCAGAGATCCCTTGGAAACTGGCTTAGCCAAGAGGGAATCCTAGGCATAGAGGGAGTGGACACCCGGGCCCTTACCCGCCGCATCCGGATCCATGGGGCCATGAGGGCAGTCATCTCTACCGAAGACCTAGACCCCCAGTCTCTAGTGGAAAGGGCTCGGAGCCACCCTGGCTTGGTGGGCCGGGATCTTGTCCGGGATGTGACCTGTGAAAGTCCCTATCTTTGGGAAAATGGCTGTTTGGTGCCTGCTGATGGTTTTCGGGAGGACAATCGCTTTAGAGTGGTCGTCATTGATTGCGGGCTTAAGTTCAACCAGCTTCGACTCTTAAACGAAAGGGGTTGTCAGACTTTGGTAGTCCCGGCCAACACCCGGGCCGAAAAGATCCTGGCCTATGCGCCCGATGGCATTTTCTTCTCTAACGGCCCCGGGGATCCGGCTGCCCTTCCTTACCTTATCCAGACGGCCAAAGACCTCCTGGGTAAACGGCCAATCTTCGGAATCTGTCTGGGGCATCAGATCCTCTCCCAGGCCTTTGGAGCCCGGACCTATAAACTCAAATTTGGCCATCGCGGGGCCAACCAGCCAGTTAAGGACCTAGCCACTGGTCGAATAGAGATAACCTCTCAGAACCACGGCTTCTGTGTGGACGAAAAGACTCTGCCGGCAGAGGTAGAGGTGACCCACATAAATTTAAATGACGGAACGGTCGAGGGAGTCCGGCACCGGGAACTTCCGGCCTTCTGTGTTCAGTATCATCCGGAAAATGCCCCCGGCCCCCACGATGCCGTCTATCTTTTTGACCGCTTTGTGGATCTTATGCGCCAGGCCAGCTAAACAAGATTTCCTCAAAAACCTCAGGAGTAAAAAGGCATGCCCAAACGGATGGACATTAAAAAGATCCTTATCATCGGTTCAGGCCCGATCGTTATTGGTCAGGCCTGCGAATTCGACTACTCCGGCACCCAGGCCTGTAAGGCCCTGAAGGAAGAGGGCTACGAGGTGGTCCTGGTAAACTCCAATCCAGCCACCATCATGACCGACCCGGAAATGGCCCATCGGACCTACATTGAACCCATCACCGCCGAGGTAGTGGAGAAGATTATTGCCACCGAGCGCCCCGATGCCCTGTTACCCACCCTTGGAGGACAAACCGGACTGAACGTTGCCTTTGAAGTGGCCCGACGGGGGATCCTCGAAAGATACGGAGTGGAAATGATCGGGGCCTCGGCAGAGGTGATCAAAAAGGCCGAGGATCGGGAGGAATTCCGAGCCGCTATGGAAAGAATCGGGCTCCGCATTCCCCGCTCAGGCATTGCCCGTAATATGGACGAAGCCCGGGCTATTGCCCGCCAGCTCGGCTACCCCCTTATTGTTCGCCCCAGCTTCACCTTGGGGGGCACTGGAGGAGGGGTGGTTTACAACCGAGAGGACCTTGAGGAGATTGCCGCCGCAGGCCTTGAGCTCTCCCTTATCCACGAGATCATGCTTGAGGAATCGGTCATCGGCTGGAAAGAGTACGAGCTCGAGGTAATGCGAGATGCCAAGGACAACGTGGTCATCATCTGCTCTATAGAAAACCTTGATCCCATGGGGGTCCATACTGGAGACTCCATCACTGTAGCCCCAGCCCAAACACTCTCTGACCGTGAATACCAGATGATGCGAGACGCCGCCTTGGCCATCATGCGGGAGATCGGAGTGGATACCGGCGGCTCAAATATCCAGTTCGCTGTCCACCCTCAGACAGGGGAGATGGTTGTCATCGAGATGAATCCCCGCGTCTCCCGTTCTTCAGCCCTGGCCAGCAAGGCCACAGGATTTCCCATTGCCAAGATCGCTGCCAAACTGGCCGTAGGCTACACCCTAGATGAGATCCCCAATGATATCACCCGGGAGACTATGGCCTCTTTTGAGCCCACCATAGACTATGTAGTCATCAAGATCCCCCGATTTACCTTTGAGAAGTTTCCCGAGGCCAAAGATGAGCTGACCACTTCCATGAGAAGTGTCGGGGAGACCATGGCCATTGGCCGGACCTTCAAGGAGGCCCTCCAGAAGGGCTTAAGGGGGCTTGAGATCGGCCGGGCTGGACTGGGGGCCGATGGGAAAAGCCCTTCAGATCGGGGGAAGAGGCTCGAACGGGAAGAGATCGAGGCCAAACTGCGGACCCCAAACAGCCAAAGGCTCTTTTACCTCCGTGAGGCCATTTTGGCTGGATTCTCCAACGAGGAAATCCATCGCCTCTCTTATATAGATCCCTGGTTTATTGAGCAGATCCGGCAGATCGTCGAGGCCGAAGGGTCCCTCAGAGACCAGGGGGCCACTCCTGAAGCCATCTATCGGGCCAAAAGACTGGGGTTCTCCGACCGGCAGATAGCCTTCCTCACAGGAAAGACCGAGGCCGAGGTGGAACGCCTGCGCAAGGGCTCGGATATCCGTCCGGTTTACAAGTTGGTAGATACCTGTGCCGCTGAATTCGAGGCCTATACTCCCTATTATTACTCCACCTATGAGGTTGAAAACGAGGCCCGGGTCTCGGGAAAGCCCTGCGTGATGATCTTGGGTGGAGGACCCAACCGCATTGGCCAGGGAATAGAATTTGACTACTGCTGTGTCCACGCCTCTTTCGCCCTTAAAGACGAGGGGATAGAATCCATAATGGTCAACTCCAATCCGGAAACCGTCTCCACCGACTACGACACCTCAGACAAGCTCTATTTTGAACCCCTTACCTTCGAAGATGTAATGCACATATATGAGACTCACCGTCCTCAAGGGGTTATCGTCCAGTTTGGCGGGCAGACCCCCCTTAACCTGGCGGTTCCCTTGGCCCGAGCCGGAGTCCCCATCCTGGGGACCAGCCCAGATGCCATCGACCGGGCCGAAGACCGGGAGCGTTTCAAGGCCCTGTTGGAAAAACTCGGCCTAGTCCAGCCCCCCAACGGCACGGCCTTCACCCTGGAAGAGGCCAAGGAGGTGGCAGCCCGGATCGGCTACCCTGTCCTGGTTCGGCCTTCTTACGTCCTGGGAGGACGGGCCATGCAGATCGTCTATGATGAAGAGGGGCTTTCCCGTTTTATGATCGAGGCGGCCAAGGTCTCTCCGGAGTACCCGGTTCTTATCGACAAATTCCTTCAGGACGCCATCGAGGTGGATGTTGATGCTTTAAGCGACGGCCAGCATACAGTGATCGGCGGAATAATGGAACACATCGAGGAGGCCGGAATCCATTCTGGGGACTCGGCCTGTGTGCTCCCGCCTCACACCCTAAAGAGATCTATTCTGGAGGAGATTGCCGAAGCCACTAGGGCCCTAGCCAGGGAGCTAGGAGTAGTGGGGCTGATGAACGTCCAGTATGCTATCAAGGCCGGAGAACTCTACGTCCTTGAAGTCAACCCCCGAGCCAGTCGAACCATCCCCTTTGTCTCCAAGGCTACAGGGGTTCCTCTCGCCCGCCTGGCCACCAAAATCATGCTTGGACGAAGCCTGAAAGACCTGGGTTTTACCAAAGAGATCTCCATCCCCCACGTGGCCGTCAAAGAAAGTGTTTTCCCCTTCCGGCGTTTCCCCGGAGTCGATGTCCTCCTGGGACCAGAGATGAAGTCCACTGGAGAAGTTATGGGGATTGACCAGTCCTTTGGCCTAGCCTTTGCCAAGGCCCAGCTGGCCGCCGGCCAAAAGCTCCCCACCGAAGGCACCGTCTTCATTACCGTTAAGGACGAAGACAAAGAGGCCATTGTCGAGACAGCCAGGCTCCTTAAAGAACTTGGCTTCAGGATCGTGGCCACTGAGGGGACCAGCGCCTTTTTAGCCCGACAGGGGGTGGCCAATGAACGGGTCCTTAAGGTCTCTGAGGGCCGTCCCAACGCGGTGGACCTCATCAAAAACGGCGAGATCCAGTTGGTCATAAATACAGCCTTGGGTAAACGCACCAAGGAGGATGCCTATATTATCCGGCGGGTGACCCTTGATTACGATATTCCTTATGCCACCACCATCGCCGGAGCCAGGGCTATGGCCTTGGCTGTCAAGGCCCTCAAAGAAAGCGATTTCAGAGTAGTGGCTCTGCAGGATTATTATCGAAAGGTGCCAGAGTGCTATTATATCCGCCACGGGCTTATCAGCTAGGGGCTAAAGAGGTATACTTGAAGCCCAATCTTTTCGGGAGGGCCGGGTAAAATGTGCGGAATATTCGGTGTCTTTGGCCACAAAGAGGCGGCCAAGTTGGCCTATTTTGGCCTTTATGCCCTCCAGCACCGAGGTCAAGAGTCAGCCGGGATCGCTGTCTCCGATGGCAAAGAGATCAGGGAACACAAGGGCATGGGCTTGGTAGCCGAAGTCTTCAACGAATCAGTCCTCTCTGGCCTCAAGGGCCACATTGCCGTCGGCCATGTCCGCTATTCAACTACCGGGGCTTCGGCCCTTAAAAACGCCCAGCCCTTCTGTGTTAATCACTCTGGTCATACCTACGGGATTGCTCACAACGGCAACCTTACCAACTCTCGGGAGCTGAGAGAGCGTCTTGAGGCCCAGGGATCCATCTTCCAAACCACCATTGACAGCGAGATAATCCTTCATCTTCTGGCCAAGGCAGCCTCAAGGGGCCTTGAGGAAGGACTCGGCCTGGTAATGGAAACCATCGAGGGGGCCTATTCTTGTCTTCTGCTCACTGAGGACAAACTGATTGCCTTCAGGGATCCTTACGGTTTCCGACCCCTTTGTTTGGGAATGTTAAATGGAGGCTACGTAGTGGCCTCCGAGACCTGTGCCCTGGATCTCATCCAGGCCCAGTACTTAAGGGATATCAACCCCGGAGAAATAGTCATTATTGACAGTGAGGGACTGCGTTCCATTCAGGCAGTACCTGCTGGCCAAAGAGCCCGTTGTATCTTTGAGTTTATCTACTTCGCCCGGCCGGACAGCAACATCTTTGGGGAAAATGTCTATGTTATCCGCCGCTGCCTGGGAGAAAGACTGGCCGTTGAGGCCCAGTTTGAGGCCGACTTTGTTATGCCCTTTCCGGACTCAGGAAACTATGCCGCTGTGGGATATGCCCGGGCCAGCGGTCTGGCCTTTGAGATGGGAGTCATCAGGAATCATTATGTAGGCCGGACTTTTATCCAGCCGAGCCAGTCCATGAGGGATTTTTCGGTCAGGGTGAAGCTCAACCCAGTCAAGGAGATCATCCGGGGCCGGCGAGTCCTGGTGGTCGATGATTCCATCGTCCGGGGGACAACCAGCCGAACCCGAGTGCGGGCCATAAGGGAGGCCGGAGCCAGTAATGTCTATATGGTTATCTCCTGCCCTCCTATCCGCTATCCCTGTTATTTTGGTATAGATTTTCCAAGCCGCGGGGAACTGATTGCTGCCAGGCATTCGGTAGAGGAGATCAGACGATATCTTGACCTCGACGGCCTCCACTATCTCTCCCTTGAAGGGATGCTTGCTGCCTGTCGGGCTGAAGATGGCAGTTTTTGTACCGCCTGTTTTACAGGAGAATACCCCATAGACATTCGGGGAGGTCTGTCCAAGGATATTCTGGAGCGTCTTTAAGTGAGCCCGGAAGAGATCCTAAAGAAGGCCAGAGAGGTCTTGGCCATAGAGATAGAGGGGCTGGCCACGGTCCGGGAAAAGCTTGGAGAGGAATTTGTCCGAGCGGTAGAGATGCTCTCCCGGACCAGAGGGCGAGTAGTGGTCACTGGAATCGGGAAAAGCGGCCTTATTGGCCGCAAGATTGTGGCCACCTTGGCCTCCCTGGGAACACCGGCCCTTTTTCTCCATCCAGCCGAGGCCCTTCATGGGGATCTGGGCATGGTGGTCCCCGGGGACATTATCCTGGCCATCTCCAACAGCGGCAAGACCGAAGAGATCAACGTTCTCCTGCCAATTATCAAGGGGCGGGGGGCCAGGATCATTGCCCTTACCGGAAGACCTGATTCACCCTTGGCCCGGGCGGCTGACATAGTTATTGACTGTGGAGTCCCTAGGGAGGCCTGCCCCCTAGGGCTAGCCCCTACGGCCTCTACCACTGCCACCTTGGCCGTGGGAGACGCCCTGGCTGTGGCCCTTCTGGCCCTTAAAGATTTCTCCGAGCAGGATTTTCGGCGCAACCATCCCGGAGGGACCTTAGGGGAACGTCTCAAAGTCAGAGTGGCCGAGATAATGCTCACTGGGAAGGCCGTGCCCAGGGTGAGTATCTCGGCCACCATGCCCCAAGCCATCGAGGAGATGAACAAAAAAGGCCTAGGCTGTGTGCTGGTACTCACTGAAGATGGTCGTCTTGAAGGAATCATCACTGACGGGGATCTCCGCCGGGCTATTTCCCGCTATGGCGAAATTCTCTCTCGGAAGGTCACCGAGATCATGACTCTTCGCCCCAAAACAGTCTATTTTTATTGCTCCGGAGCCGAGGCCCTGGAGACTATGGAACGCCATCTGATTACTGTCTTGCCGGTGGTTGATGATCAGGGCCACTTGGTAGGGATCCTCCATCTCCACGACATTTTAGGTAAGGGAGAGTTCAAGTTTGTCCTTTAGGGCCCAGCCCTAGGGCCTTGAGAGCGAATAAAGGCTTAGAAAAAACTGGCCCCTGAAGACCTTAATCTCTTTCATTAACTGTTTTTTTCTCCTGTTATCTTATTCTCCCCATAAGTTGCATTGACACTTCGGATAGGATCTGGAATGAATGGGCCATGCGTCTTTCCCGATTCTTTCCCCTGTTCTTGGTGCTTCTGATGGTATCTCCGGCCCTAGGGCAGAAGCTTGGTCTTGAAGAGGCCAAGGAGCTGGCCCTAAAGGGCAATCCCCTTATTAAGGCGGCTGAGGCCGAATCCAAGGCAGCCCAGGCCGGCGTCTCCCTGGCCAAAAGCCGCTTTTGGCCCCGGTTGGATCTCTCTCAGAGTTATATCCGTTCAAACAGTCCTCCCCAGGTCTTCTCTGCCAAGCTTTCCCAGGAAGACTTTCACCAGGCCGACTTTGCCCTTGAACGTCTCAATCATCCATCCCCCCTTACCAACCTACGCACCGAACTCATTATCACCCAGCCCATATTCAACCGAGGGGAAGAGATCACCAACTATAGATTGGCCCGTATCAGGAAGGAGATGGCCTTGGTGGCCTTGGAGCAGACTAGGCAGCAGGTCCTGCTCCAGGTTGAAGAGGCCTTTTTGAATTGGCTCCTTTCGATAGACGCCCATGAGGTGGTCAAGATGGCCCTGGAGACGGCCAGGGCCAATCTGAAGACCGTCTCGGCCCGTTATCAGGCAGGCTCGGCCCTCAAGAGTGACCTTCTCCAGGCCGAGGTCTACCTGGCCTCCTTAGAAAAGGAGGAACTTGCCGCCCGGAACCGGATCCAAGTGGCCCTTTCGGCCCTCAATCTAGCCATGGGTACCCCTCCGGAGAAGTTCTGGGAGCCCAAACGTCCTCAATCCCAGATCAACCCCCAGGGCTTTAACCTCACCAAGTGGACAGAGGTAGCCCTTGAGAGGCGTCCTGAGGCCCGCTTCTTTGGCCTTCTGACCGAGGCCGCTAAGTGGCGAGTCAAGAGGGCCAAGATGGAATTCCTGCCGGCCCTAAATCTTCAGGGTATCTATGAATACAATACCGCCGGTTTTGGAGATCCCTCGGGGGATGCATGGACGGTCATCGCCCGGGCGGACTTTAATCTCTTTAAAGGTCTGGGAGATGTCTCGGCCTTGAGGAAGGCCCGGGCCGAGCTCCTCAAGGCCGAATCCAGACAAAGAGACATCCTTCAGAGAATAAAGCATCAGGTAAGAGAGGCCTTTCTTAATCTGGAGACCGCCAGGGCCCAGGTGGAAGTGACCAGAAAGGCTGTCTCCCAGGCCCAAGAAGGGCTTGGAATCGTCGAGAAACGTTATAGTCAAGGCCTGACGATTATCACCGAACTTCTCGATGCCCAGACAGCCTTGAAAAAGGCCCGTCTTGAGCACCTAGAGGCCCTATATTCCTGGCGCTTGGCCTGGTCTAGACTCCGCTACACTGCTGGCCTCCTTTCAGCAGGGGCCCTTTCCCAAAGAATGCCTGGAGAGGGAAAACATCAATAACCTCTTTAATAAAAGAAAAAGGGATCAGGGGTATGAAAGCTAAATTTGTTCTCTGGAGTGGGATCACTTTATTGACTTTGCTGATCATTTCGGCCTGCGGTGGCTCTAAGGAAGAAAAGACCGCCTCCCTCAAGGGCAAGGCCGTTACCGCAGAGACCGTAAGTGTCGGTAAATATCAAGTCCAGGATTTTCGAAGCTTTCCGGGCACGGTGGAGGCCAGAAACGAGATCATTCTTTCCTCAAAGGTCTCAGGCTATGTGACCAAGATGGCCGTTCAAGAGGGAGATCAGGTAGCCAAAGGAGACCTCCTCCTCCGGATAGATGACCGAGAAATTCGGGAACGCATCCTGGCCCTCAAGCAGGCCCGGCAGGCCCTCATCAAGGAAAAGGAGGCCCTTTCGGCCAGACTAGCCTATGCCCAGAGTAATTTTGAGCGTTTCCAGCGCCTCTTCAGAGAGGAAGCCGCAACCAAGGAAGAATTTGAAAGGGCCCAGGCCGAATATCTCTCCCTCAGAAGTCAGGTCGAGGCTCTTAAAAGACGCGAAAGAGAGACCCTCTCCCAAATCAAGGCCATCGAGGCCCTTCTGCCCTACACCAGGATCACTGCTCCGACAGAAGGCATCGTGGCCCGACGCCTAGTAGATGAAGGCAGTTTCGTCAATATGGGCCAACCTCTTCTTTACCTTGATGATCTTAAGGCCGGCTTCTGGCTGGTGGCCGAGGTCGACGAGTCGCTCCTTTCTAAGGTCTCCGAAGGCCAGGATATCACCGTTTCTATCCCCCATTTGGGCAAAACCTTTCAGGCCCCGGTGGAGGTCGTAGTTGATCACGTCTCGCCCCAGACCCGCACCTTTCGCCTCAAGGTGACTCTTCCTTCCCTGGGGCTTAAGGCTGGGCTCTTCGGCCGGGTCTTCATCCCTCTTGAAACCAGGGAGTCCCTTCTCATCCCCTGGAAGGCAGTGGTCAGACGGGGGGCTCTTACTGCCGTCTACGTAGTCGGCAATGACCAAATAATTAGACTTCGTCTCATAAAGACTGGCCACACTTATATCCAGACCGAAGGGGGCTTTTTGCCCTCCCCTGTCCCTGCTGAGGCTAGCCATATGAGGGAAGGGCTCTTCGTGGAGGTCCTCTCTGGCCTCAACCCTGGCGAGGTCATTCTTCAGGGCGATCTCGATCACATCCAAGAAGGCGATATCTTAGCGGGTAGATAACCATGGATCACCACCACAAATCGAGAGATCACGGCTTAGTTGCCCAGATCACGGCGGCTTTTGTCGATTCCAAACTGGTTCCGATTATCATCCTCATGACCCTTCTCCTGGGGCTCTTTGCCATCCTCAACACCCCCAGCGAAGAAGAGCCTCAAATCGTTGTCCCTATGATCGATGTCTTCGTGGAGATGCCTGGAGCCACGGCCAAGGAGATAGAGACCCGGGTCATCTCCCCTATGGAAAAACTCCTCTGGGAGATTCCCGGGGTAGAGTATATCTACTCTACGGCTGAAAATGGTCGGGCGCTTACGGTTGTCCGGTTCTATGTAGGGGAAGATACTGAGGAGAGCCTAGTCAAGACCTACGACAAACTCTATCAGCATCTTGATTGGATACCCCCGGGGTGTTCTACCCCCTTGCTTAAACCCCGCTCCATAGACGATGTCCCCATCGTTGTCCTCACCTTTTGGGGGCCCGGTTATGACGGCTACACCTTAAGAGGTCTTGTGGCCCAGGTTGACGACGAGATTCGCAATATCCCGGGGATATCGGAGACCTTTATCAAGGGGGGCCTCAGGCGTCAGGTGAGGGTCCTTCTTGAGCCTGAGAAGATCTACTCCTTAGGGCTTGATCTGGCCGATGTTGTTCAGACCATCCGCCTTCAGAATCAAGCCCGTTTGGCGGGTGAGTTCTCTCGCCAGAACTATTCTTTTTCCGTCCGTCTGGACAACTTCCTGGCCACCAAGAAGGACCTTGAGGAAACTGTGGTCAAGGTAATCAAGGGGCATCCGGTTTTTCTCAAGGATATTGCCCATATTATTGATGGGCCTCAAGAGCCGGCCGATTACGTACTCTTTGCCGCTGGCCCGGCGGCGGAGGCCAAGGGAATCTCGGCTGAACCCGGGAGGCTTTATCCGGCAGTCTCGCTGGCTGTTTCCAAAAGAAAGGGGGAAAATGCTACCTGGCTGGCCGAGAAGATCTTAAAGAAGATCGAGGAGTTAAGGGGTCATCTTATCCCTGATGACGTTCAGATAACGGTGACCCGTAACTATGGCGAGACTGCCCGAGAGAAATCAAACGAGCTCATCGAACATCTCCTGATCGCCACCGTCTCGGTGGCGGTCCTGATTGCCCTCTTCTTGGGGGTAAGGGCCTCGCTGGTAGTCTTGGTGGCTGTACCGGTCACCTTGGCCATCACCCTCTTTATCTATTATTTCCACGGCTACACCCTCAACCGAGTAACCCTTTTTGCCCTCATTTTTTGTATTGGAATCCTAGTTGATGACCCCATTGTCGACGTTGAAAACATTGTCCGCCACCTGAGGCTCCCGGAGAATCGTGGCCGTCCTCTTAAGGACATCATTGTGGGAGCGGTCAATGAGGTCCGCAGTCCACTTATCTTGGCCACCTTTACTGTTATCGCGGCCATTTTGCCGATGGCCTTTGTCCGGGGGCTCATGGGGCCTTATATGCGTCCTATGCCCATCGGGGCCTCGGTAGCCATGTTGCTCTCCATGGTGGTGGCCTTTGTCATCACTCCCTGGACGGCCTACCACTTCCTGGGCCGCAAGGGAAAGATCTTCGAGAAGGAAAAAGAGGACATTTTCACTCGTTACTACCGGTGGATGATGGGCCACCTCATCCGGGATTGGCGCTGGCGTTGGGGTTTCCTCCTCCTGGTGGGGACCCTTTTCCTGGGGGCCTGCTCTCTGATCTACTTTAAGGTTGTCTATGTAAAGATGCTTCCCTTCGATAACAAGAGTGAGTTCCAGGTCATCGTTGATATGCCCGAAGGCACAACCCTTGAGGAAACTACCCGGGTGGCTACAGAGCTTGGCAACTATCTCCTGAGCCAGCCAGAGGTTACTGATTACCAAATTTATGCCGGCACCTCGGCCCCCTTTAATTTCAACGGCCTCATCCGGCACTATTATCTGCGAACTGGCCCCAATGTGGCTGATATCCAGGTAAATCTGGTGCCCAAAGGGGAACGGGAACTCCAGAGCCACGACATCGCCAAAAGGGTCCGCCCCGGGCTGACAGAAATTGCCCAAAAATACGGAGCCCGGATCAAGGTAGCTGAGGTTCCCCCTGGTCCGCCAGTGCTTCAGACCCTGGTAGCCGAGATCTATGGCCCTGATTATGAAAAGCAGATCGAACTGGCCAGAAAGGTCCTCCGAATATTTGAAAAGACCCCTGGGGTAGTTGATGTCGATTGGTATATGACCGATCCCCAGAAGGAATACCGTATTGTAGTCGAAAGGGACAAGGCAGTGGCCATGGGGGTGCTCCCGGCCCGGGTGAACGAGGTTCTCCGGGCAGCCCTAGGGGGAGAAAAGGTTGGCCTGCTTCATGATCCAGAGGCCAAAGAAGACGTTTACATAATTGTCCGCTATCCCCGGGAACAACGCTCAGGCCTCCCTGAGCTCTCTTCCCTCAAGGTACGCTCAGAGAGCGGGAAGCTGGTCTCTCTTTCTGAAATTGCCAGGATAGAGGAGTCGGTGGTCCCCCACCCCATATATCATAAGAATCTTCATCCGGTGGTCTATGTTACCGGAGACGTAGCTGGCAAGGCGGAGAGCCCTATCTACGCCATCTTCAAGATGAATGAGCTCATCAAGGAGCTTAAAGCCCCAGATGGTTACCCGGTCAAGCTCTACTGGACCCACCTCCCCTTCTCTCAGAAGGAGTGGGCTATCAAGTGGGATGGGGAGTGGCATATCACCTATGAGGTCTTCCGGGACCTGGGACTGGCCTTTGGAGCGGTGATGATCCTCATTTACATGCTGGTGGTGGGTTGGTTCAGGTCATATTCTGCCCCGCTGGTAATTATGGCCCCAATACCACTTTCTCTCATCGGGATTATTCCTGCCCATGCGGCCATGGGGGCCTTTTTCACGGCCACCTCCATGATCGGTTTTATAGCTGGCGCCGGTATTGTCGTTCGTAACTCGATCATCTTGGCCGATTTTATTGAACTCCGGCTCTCCCAAGGGATGCCGCTGGCTGAAGCAGTTATCGACGCCGGAGCTATTCGTTTCCGTCCCATGCTCCTTACAGCCATGTCGGTGGTGGTGGGGTCATTTGTCATCCTCTTTGACCCTATCTTCCAAGGCTTGGCCATAAGCCTGATGGCCGGTGAGGTAGCCTCGACCCTCTTTTCCCGAATGGTCGTTCCCATCTTGTATTATCTAGATCATCGTATTAAGGCTGAGAGGCGACTAGTGCTTTAGGAGAAATCATGCATAAGCCAATTTTAAGCCGACAGGATCTCGGGCCAGATGATGAATTCAAGTTTGCCTGTTATCCAGGGATTAAGTGTTTTAACGTTTGCTGCCACGATGTCACTCTCGTCTTGAGCCCCTATGACGCCCTGAGGCTGAGAAAGGCCCTTGGCCTGCCCCCGGCCCGTTTCCTGGAAGAATACACAGATATGCACCTTGGCGATCTGACCCAGATTCCCGTGGTCCGGCTGAAGATGAAGGCCGATCTTACCTGCCCTTTCGTCACCCCGGAGGGCTGTAGTGTTTATCAGGACCGACCCTCTTCCTGCCGGGCCTATCCGCTAGCCCGTTTCACCATGAGGAACCGAAAGACCGGAGAGATCATCGAAAGATATAAAATTGTTCGGGAAAGCCACTGTGAGGGCCACTTTGAAGACCGCCTCTGGAGGGTGCGAGACTGGATCAAAGACCAAGGCCTTCTGCCCTACCACGAGATGAATGATCTTTTCGGCGAACTCATCCTCCTGCGCCAGAAGATGGCCGACAGCCCTCTTTCGGCCGATGATCTTGACGCCATCTATACTGCCTGCTATCTCCCGGACCGTTTTGTGGAGATTGTCCGCCAACAGGACTTTGCTTCAAGATACGGCTTTGCCCCTGAAACCATAGAAAAGGGCCTCTCGGAGGAAACCGAGCTCCTTAAACTCGGCTTCAACTGGCTCAAAAAGACGGTTTTTAAAGAGGCCTTGGAAAAGGGCTAGCTATCTCCCCACCTCCACTAGCTTATCAGGCCGGCTTTTCAACGAGGCCTCCCAAGGACCCTGGATTCATTTTAAGTCAAGCCCTTAAAGAGGCTGGCCCTCAAAGACAAAATAAGTAGTGTATGACTTTAGTTTCTAAGAAGTTGAACAAACAAGGATTTCTATAATAAAAAACCAGACATCTCGAGTTCAAAATCAAACCATGACCGAAGCTGACCTGATACACCTGTTTACTCCAAGATCCTTTCCTGAGGAGGTCATTAAAGGCCCTGGAGACGACTGCGCGGTAGTGAAGATCGATCAGGCCACCCTGTTAATCAGCACGGATACCTTGCTTGAAGGGGTCCACTTTGATCTGACCTATTTTGATTTCTACCATCTGGGTCGGAAGTTGGCTGCAGTCAATCTGAGTGACATCGCGGCCATGGGCGGAAGCCCCCTTTGGGCCACCCTGAATCTGGAGTGGCCTCTGGGACGTTCCCTAAAAGAGGCCGAGGATTTGGCCAGGGGGCTTCTTTCGAGACTCAAAGAGGCCGGAGCTTGTCTGATCGGAGGAGACACTGTCAAGGCCGAAAGGATTGGTCTCGGGCTTACGGTGATCGGGAGGCCCCAGGGCCAAGCCCCTATTTATCGCCAAGGAGCTTCTCCAGGGGAGATAATTTACGTCTCCGGCCCCTTGGGGGCCTCTGGAGCCGCCCTTGAGCTCCTTAAAAAGGGCCTTCGCGTCCCCGAGAACATCCTCAGGGCCCACCTGGACCCTTTAGCCGAGCTGGATGTAGCCCAAAGGCTGGCGGAAGAGGGCCTGGCTTCGGCCATGATCGACATCTCGGATGGTCTGGGTCTTGATCTCTTCCGTCTCTGCCGGGCCAGCCAAGTAGGGGCCGAGATCCACGCTTCCTTTATCCCCTATCCAGAGGAGCTTGATCTTCTTCCCCTGGAACACCCTCCATTATTCTATGTCTTGGCAGGTGGGGAAGACTACCGCCTACTTTTTACTGTTCCGGAAGAAAAAAGCGATCGGGTCCAGGCCTTAGGGGCCTATCCTATAGGCCGAATTGTCCCTGGTGATCATCCGATCCTGATCGACAATCAGGGCAAAAGAAGAAACATCAGCTTTGCCGGTTACGACCACTTTAAAAAAAGAGGCGCGGCAGACAAAAAGTCTGTCGCGCAAAGGAGGAGGTCAACCGTTTAGGGAAGGGCCATCCGGCCCCTTACCAGGGCCTGGAAGAGCGACCAGTTCATGAGGATCACAGAGATGATCCCGGCCTCAACAATAGTGTAGATGAGTCGGCAGACGCGAGCCGTGTCCCTTTTACCCCGGATCCGCAAGACCTCACAGCGAAGACTAAAGTGGATGTGAAGCAAGATAAGCAGGATAACCAAGAGCGCCCCAAGCATAAATCCCCGCAAATCATCTATGGAGGTAAAGATTCCAGAGATACCGAGCATCTCATCGTCACCTCCTTTAATGTAGGTAAGGACCTACAGTTGGTATTTCTTGGTACCTTTTATCGGGTGGGACTACTTCCTTGAGTCGGGGAAAAATCCTCTGTAGGTATTTCCGAACACCATCGTCAAAGCGCCAGTAAAAATCGGTCATCTCAAGGTAAAAATAGCGAAAGGTCTCCCAATCCATGCCCCTTGAGCTCTCAATGAGCTCTTTTTCTCCCTCTCGACAGGAGGTAAAGAAGGTATAGAGATCGCAGTCAGGAGAGGCCTTTGAGTATTCCTTTTTGTACTTTTCGGGGGCCTTTTTGAGATCCAGATGTTCCAGAATGGCCAACGCATCGTTGAAGACAGGATGGGGCCTTGGTTCGCCCAGACGTTCAAAGAGAAGGATTCTTTCGTAGAAGAGACTGTGCTTGTAGTGGACGGAGACCACCAGATCGTCCACCTCTTCAAAGAAGGCATACTTGGTAAGAAGCCTTAAGACATGCAGAAGACCATTGCGCCCCTCTATGTTGGGGATGGCCGCCAGGGAAGAAAATTCAGCGATTTTTCGCCCTCTGGCCCGCAACTGGTCTATCTTTGTCTTGTAATCTGCGATTTTGTCGCTCGGAAGCCCTAGGGGAGAGTCTATGATCAAGGTAGCTGTGCTCAAGGGATTTCCCCTGGTGTCGTAAGCCACACAGACTCTCGTGGTAGGAAGGGCATGATAAGGGGTGATCCAGAGACCGTTGGGCTGGGGGTCAATCATCCCTACGTCTACATATCTCTTGTGGACCAGAGAGAAGCCATCCTGAAAGGATTTGATGTCCTGAGCCAGAACCACCTTTACGGGTTCTCTAAGGCCGTTTACCATACCAGATTTGCGCATCCGCCGCACTGGCCAAGGTTCTTTCTTTCTATTTATATATTGATCGGTATTATGAATAGTAGCAGCTTTAATCATTGCCTCTTCCTCCACGATTGTTTTTTGGCACTTTCTTCGCTACCGTCCTCTTGCAAACTCGAGGCCAAATTAGGATACATATAATTAACTACTTAAATGGCCTTTAAAGTACCAATAGCGGCAAAAATCAACAAAAAAATGACAGGGGGCAAGAACATGAAGAATAAAAATCTCCAAGAATCGGCCCCTATCCAGAGGTTATGGAAGGGTTTCTTTCTTCTGGCGGCCCTGCTCTGGATTATTCCCACCGGTCCTAGCTGGTCTCTTGAGCCAAAAAATGGCTATGAACTAGCAAAATTTGTCTATGAGCGCGACGTAGGAAAGGATTCCCGGGCCCAAGCCATCATGAAGCTTATTGACCGAAGAGGAAAAGAAAGAATCCGAGAGATGTATATCGCCACCAGGGATGAGGGAGATTGCCTAAAGACCCTGATCGTCTTTGTCTCTCCCAAGGATATCGCCGGAACTTCGTTCCTCTCCATTTCCCAGGACAACGGCCGGGAAGAACAGTTTCTGTATCTTCCGGCCTTAAGGCGTTCAAGAAGAATTGCTGGTTCTTTCAGATTCCAGCGGTTCGTGGGCTCAGATTTCACCTACGAGGACATGGAACGTCACCATCCAGACAAGTACGAACACCAGCTCCTGGGAGAAGAAAACTACCTTGGGACCGAATGCTGGCTCCTGGAGAGCCGCCCCAAAAAGGCCAAAGATTCCCAATACAGCCGATTCACCCAATGGATTACCAAAGATGGCTTCTTACCGGTTAAGGCGGAATACTACGATAAAAAGGGCCGACTGCGTAAGGTTTACCAAGCCAAACATTTTAAAAAGATCCAAGGCATCTGGACGGTAATGGTCGGAGAGATGAAAGATCTTAAAAAAGGGCACCAAACGACAATCGAGGTCAAGGAGATTGCCTACAACCAGGGCCTAAGAAAAGACCTTTTCACCGTCCGCTCCCTGGAAAAGAGTCTTAAGCTCCTTAAAAGGCCTAAGTAAGCCAAAGACCTTTGCAACCTGCCCCAAAAATGCTACAAGGCGCCAAAAGCATAGGGAGGTTGGGGTTGAGGTTCTTTTTCTCCTTGCTGGTCTTGGTCATCCTCGGGCTTGGAAGCCCCTGCAGGGCTGTCTCCTTTGATCTCCCCCTGGAGATCAAAGCCACCTTCTGGGCCAGAGGGGCTATAGACTTAAAACATGATCGCCGCCCCGAAGACCGGGCCGTTGACCAGCAAACAGGCACTGTAGAGCTCTCCTGGCTGGGGCCAGGGGCTCTTTTTGGAAAGGCCTCCCTGCGCATAGACCGTCTGGCCTTCCACAATGACTTGAGCCATGAGGAGACAGATTACTGGATTTGGGAGACTTATCTTGGCCTACAGGGAGAGGATTGGGAGTTACGGGTAGGGAAACAGTTCGTGCGCTGGGGCAAGGCCGACGAGATAAGCCTGGTAGATAACGTCAATCCCCAGGATCTCCGTCAGCTCATGTATCTACGCCTAGAAGAAAGAAAACGCCCCAACTTCCTCATTCGCTACCGCCATTATTTTGTGGGGCTGAACATTGAGATCCTTTTCTCCCCCACAGATGAAGCCCACGAAAGGGATCAATTCGGCTCAGACTGGGCCAACTTTGACCATCTCAAGGAGGCCATTGCCCACAGCCCCCAGGTGCCTTCGGCGCTTAAGGGCTGGGCCGCCGGCCTTTCGGCCTCTGTAGGTGATCACGGCTGGTCCCTCAGGCGTTCGGAATGGGGCTTCCGGATCACAGGAACCTGGAGCCAAATTGATTTGGGGATAAGTTATCTCAACGCCCACAGCCGTTCCCCCTATCCCTTTGTCCGCAGGTTCCCCCTTCAAGGCTTCCGGGTCACCCGACCCACCAACCCTTTGGCCGATCTCCTGGCCCAGATAGGCCACCTAAACATTGCCGGCAATGAGATCATCATCGGCCAGCCGAGAAATCGCTTCTATGGGTTCGAGTTTGAAACCACTTGGGGAGACTTTGGGCTTAGAGGAGAGTTTCTCTACCAGACCGATCGCGTCCTTCTCAAGGAGGATCTAACCGGCATCCGCAAACCATCCTGGGCTTATATCCTCGGAATCGACCGCACCTGGCCCAACGGGCTCTATCTAAACCTTCAGTTCCTCCAGCAAAGGATACTGGCCTGGTCCGAGGGAATCCTTTTCGAACCCAAACTGGACAGCTCTCTCTTCGGTCGTCTTTCCTGGCCATGGTTTGAAGACCGGCTGGAGATCCGTCTGGATGTAAGCTACGATCTCACCAACCGTATGTGGTACGCCAACCCAGAGGTGATCTACAAGATCAACGATAACCTGCATATCTTCTTCGGTCTCCACCTGATAGACGGTCCCCCGGATACCTTTCTCGACCTCTATGACAACAACGATGACATCTATCTAGGCCTGAAGGTGATCTTATAAAGAACAGGGCCCAAGACTTCTGAAGAGAGGAATCAAAAAAATCTTCAGCTTGCCGATGAGTTACTAGGACCAGAGCCCTCATTTGAGGGCTTGAGATAAGGCCGGGTCCTTTTAGGCATAGCCTCTTGGGGTGTTCCGGTAAAGATGGACAGAGAGTTTCTCTTCAGCAACCTCAAACGTTTCGGGATAGAGAGCGGAAGGGCCTTTTGGGAGGAGGCCTTTTCTCGCTGTTTGGGGCTGGTCAGCTCCGAGGAACTCTTCAGGCTTAAAGAGACTACCGTGGCCATCCCCGGGCTTGGAGGTGTGGGAGGTGGGCACCTTATCGCTCTGGTCAGAAGTGGGGTCGGCCGTTTTAAGTTGGCCGATCTCGACACCTTCGAGCCCCACAATATAAATCGCCAATATGGAGCCAAGGCCGCTAGTGCCGGACGCCCCAAGCTGGAGGTGATGATCGAAGAGGCCCTGAGCATAAACCCTTATTTGAGTGTGGAACGCTTCCCCCAAGGGATATCTCCTGAGAACCTGGATCAGTTTCTAGACGGGGTAAGTGTTGTCATCGACGGCATAGACTTCTTCAACTTCGATCTCCGCCGCCGCCTTTATCTTGAGGCCCGCAGGAGGAGTATCCCAGTGGTGGTTGCCGCTCCCTTGGGCTTCAGCTGTGCCATTCTCGTCTTTGCCCCAGACCGCGGTCTTGATTTCGACCGCTATTTTGGAGTGAGAGAGGGGATGGATGATCTGGAAAAGCTAGCCTCCTTTGCCGTAGGTCTGGCCCCCCGCCCCACCCATCTGCGATACATGGATCTCTCTTACGTGGACATCAAGGCCCAGAGAGGTCCTTCTAGTGTGATCGCCTGCATGCTCTGTAGTGCCATGGCGGCCATGGAAACGGTGCGCATCGTTCTCGGACGTCCTGGGCTCAAACCCGTACCCTGGTTCCATCAGCTGGATCTTTACCGGATGAAGATCCGCCGGGGCTATCTCTTCTTGGGCAACCGCAATCCCATTCAGCGTCTGATGATAAAGATCCTCATCAGACGGTTTCGAAAGACTCGAGGAGCAAGATGCAGTACGGCTCCTATTTCAAGCTAGTCCTCACTGAAAGGCGGCCCCTTCTGTTGATTTTGGTCCTGATCACCTTAGGGGCCCTTTACTTCTATCTCACCCTTCCGGTGGTCACCTCCACCGAGGCCATTGTCCCCAAGGATGAAAAAAGACTCTTTTACGAGGAATTCCGTCAGGTCTTTGGGGCCGATGATGCTCTGGGGATCGCCTTTCATAGCGAAAAACTCTTTACCCCGGAGACCCTTCGTTTCATTGAGGCCCTCACCAAGGCCCTTGAGGAGATCCCCGAGGTGGAAGATGTCCTCAGCCTGACCAATGTAGAGGATATCCGCGGCGCCGAGGGGACCTTTGTCGTCGAACCCTTGATTGGAGAGGAGATCCCTCAGGAAGTCTCTAGGCTTGAGTGGATCAAGGAGCGGGCCCTCAAGAATCCCCTTATCCGAGGAAACCTCGTCTCGGCCGACGCCCGGGCCACTATGATCGTCATCCGACCGGCCTTCCACGGTGAGGACGAAGACCTGGAAGCCAGGTTACTTAAGGCTGTGGAGAAAACCATCGAAGAGCTCAAGGCTCGTTTCCCTGAGGCCCCTGAACTTCATCTAGCCGGCTGGCCGGTCATCGACGTCAAGATGGCCTCCTATATGAACCACGATCTGGCCATCTTCATTCCCTTGACCTACATCCTGATGGCCGTTCTCCTTTATCTGTTTTTAAGACGTCTGAGAGCCGTGTCCGGGATACTCCTGGTCATGACCCTTTCTCTCATCTGGACCATGGCCGTCCTTAACTTGGTCGGCGGAGCCATGAGCCCGATGACCGCCATTCTCTCCCCCCTGATAATGGCCCTTTCCCTGGCCGACGGAGTTCATCTCACAAGTCGCTTTTACCTCAGCCAAACCACCCGGAGCCCAAGGGACACCCAAACCCATATTGTCGAGGCCGTACGAGAATCCTGGAAACCGTGTCTTCTAACCAGTCTTACCACAGCCGCAGGCTTTCTTTCCTTGGTCACCAGCCGGATACCAGCCATCAGGCACTTTGGGCTCTCGGCCGCCGCCGGGATGATGATCGAATTCATCCTTACCTTTAGTGTCCTGGTCATGCTTCTGCCGTGGATAGGCCGGGAGACCGGAAAACAGCGGAGTTTCATCCACAACGATAGCCTTCTCCAGAAGGCCGCCTCACTTTCCGAGCTCATCCTCAAGGGTCGGCTGATTATCATCCTTCTGACCACCGGAGTGGTGGTCTTTTCCCTTTGGGGGGCCAGCCAGATAAAGGTTGAGACCAATCTCCTTGAATTCTTCAAAGAAAAAAGCCCTATCAGAGAGGCCGCCCGGTTCGTAGATGCCCACCTGGGAGGCTCTGAGACCATTGAAATCTCCCTTAGAGCCGAAGAACCAGAGGCCTTTTTAGAGCCGAAGAACCTAGTCCTTCTGGAAAGAATCAGCTCCTTCCTGGCCAGACGCCAAGCCTTCAGTAAGGTCATCGGGGCCCATGACTTTCTTAAGCAGATGAATCAGGCCTTCCACGACGACCACCCCCAGTACTACCGTCTACCGGAAACCAGGGAGCTCATCGCCCAGTATCTCCTTCTCTACAGCGGCACAGAGCTTAATCATTTTCTAGATGAAGACCATAGCTGGGCCCGGATATCGGCCCGGACGATCCTCCACAACTCCTCAGAGCTTGAGAAAGAGATCGAGGCCATCAAGCAATTCGTTAAAGAAAAAATCGCCCCCCAGGCCCAGGGGATTACCATCGAGATCACAGGCAAAACCTATCTCAACACCCGGGTGATCAAAGACATCGTTTCCTCCCAGACCCAGAGCCTGACTATCGCCGGGGCCATAGTCTTCGGGTTCATCTTCCTGGCCCTTCGATCTTTATCCCTGGGAATCATTGCCTTGGCCCCCAATTTTTTGCCCCTTATCACCAACTTCGGCCTTATGGGCTGGACCGGAATCCCCCTCAATACCTCTACGGCAACCATCTCGGCCGTGGCCATTGGTATCGTTGTTGACGATACCATCCACTTTTTAAATCAATACCAGCTTTTGAGACGAACTGGCCTTTCGGTGACCAAATCCCTGACCGGAACCTTTGCCACCAAAGGAGTAGCCGTAACTATTACCTCCGTGGTTCTGGTGGTGGCCTTCGGGATCTTGGTGCTTTCCAAGTTTGTCCCCACGGTTCAGTTTGGTTTCCTCTCGGCGACAATCATGCTGGTGGCCTTCCTGGCCGATATCTTTCTCCTGCCGGCCATCCTTTCTTACCAAAAAGAAAGGGGAGCCTAGGCTCCCCTTTCTTTAAATTCCTTAAGATTAATCTCGGGCTGGGCTAGGCCTTTTTGCTCCTCCTTCTGGCCCCAAGGCCACCCATGAGAAGACCGCTTCCCACAAGAAGCAGAGTAGCCGGCTCGGGGATAGCGTGGAGCTGGAAAGAACCCGTACCAGAGCCCCGAAGAATGGTGAGGTTATCACCGTCGCCTTCGCCGGACCAGAGAAGATTACCAGAGGCACCGGCCTCAGTGGCCAGAGAAAGAAGCCACCTCTGACCGACAAGAAATTCAAGATCCTGGGTATCGCTCTTCAGAGCCGGAGCCGGCAGGCTTCCGTCAACAGAAGTAATCTCAAGAAGGAGGCTGACGTTCCGGCTCAGGGTAAAACCAGGAGCTGGATAAAGGGTGGCGGTACCAGTGCTTAAAGGGCCAGGGATAACCACTCCCTGAATGACGATGTCACCATCACCAAAGCCTGAGTCATCGTCTGGACCAATATCGGAGCCAAAACTGGCATCTGGAGTGGTATCAAAATACATAGTAAAGACGCCCTCCGTATATCGGGCCGAAGCAATAACGTTTCCGTTGGGGTCGGTATAGATACCATTAACCTCACCGGTAAGACCAGTCCAGGTAACGGTCATCTCCCAGCTGCTCTCAGTATCACCAATTCCATGGCGCATGTCTTCATCATCGGTGTCAAGATAAGTACCACCACTTCTCAGATGATTAATAATGACATTGCCATAATCAACAAAGCTGGTCCCCTCGGTGATAAGATCCCTGGTCTCGACAGGGTACTCTGACTTGGCGTTGTCTTCGAACATGAAGGTATCAAAGCGACCAGTCTCTGAATTAAGATCGCCATCATAGTCAGTGCCAACGTCAACAAAAAGATCGGTGATCCACAGAGCGTTGGCGCTCCCGGCCCAGCTCAGCAGAAGAGCGCACATAAGTAAAATCAAAACCCTTGTTTTCATAAAATAACCTCCTTTTAGTATGTTGTATTATTTTCTTGGCCTACGAACATCTTTGTGACCTCCCCCTTATAACCCCATCTACCACCTCCCTCAGCCCAAACTTCAATGCCTTTTTATTTAAGCAATGGATATGCCAAGAAAAAAGGAGTTGTTTGGGCTCTAATTCCCCCTAGAGTCTCCCTTTTGTCCTAAGCCGAAAAAGGGGTGGGAATTTTTTTTCTCTCTAGTGATGAAGTTTTTTTCCAAAAGGAAGTTTACTTCCCTTTAGAAGAAGCCTTTCCTTCCAGGGCCAAGAGATGATTTTTTATGGCCTTGTCCTCCGGAGCCAGGGAGTGGGCCTGTCGCAGATATCCCCTGGCAGCCTCCTTCATGTCCAGATGGAAGTAAACCCAACCCAGAGTATCAAGGATGGCCGGCTCCTGGGGAGCAAAAGAGACTGCCTTCTCCGCCCAAAGGCGAGCCTCTTCAAGGTGGCCAGCTTCAAGAAGGGCCCAAGCCAGATTATTGAGAAAGATGGGCTCTTCAGGGGCATACTTGACGGCTTGGCGGTAATAATTAAGGGCTTCCGTCCTCTGCCCCCTCTTCCAGCAGAGGTCTCCTAAGGTAGCCGCTGCCGGGGCAAAGTCAGGGACCTCAAGGAGGATCTGTTTAAGCAGGCCCTCGGCCTCTTGATAGGCCTCTTTCTTTATGGAGACAAGGGCCTTCAGATAGAGCAGGGAGGGCCGCTCAGGGGCGGCCTTAAGCAGAAACTCGGCCTCATCCAGACGCCCAGACCGAAGAAGGTGGGAGGCCAAAATGGTCTGAGAAGAGGGCCTAAGAGCACTCAAACCAAGAATCTCCTCAGGGAAATCTCCCCAGAGGGCCAGAGCCTCAACCGGAATCCGGTCATTTAAGGCTCTGAGCTCCTGTCGAGCCCTGTCTTTTCGGCCGCAGGAAACCATATAAGCCAGCTTAAGGAGCCTGGTTGCCGGGGCCTCTGGATAAAGGGCCTCTATTACTCCGACCTCGGCCTCGACTAAAGGACAGTCCTTCTTCCGGATAAGATCTACGACCAAAAGATAATGGGCCTCCTGCAGGAGGTCGGGGATCTTAAAGAGGGGGAGGAGGCCTGAGGCCGGAGGTGTCTTGCCATCAGCTATCTCCAGAAGAACCATAAGGAACCGAGAACGGTAAGAAAGGGGATTGATCTCCAGGGCCCGGGCCAACGTAGCCTTGGCCTGCTTGTGATAGCCTGCCAACCACTGGGAAAGCCCAAGATAATAAAGACCCCTTTCATCCTCATTGATGACCACCACCTGATTGAAGGAAAAAACAGCCCCTCCGTAATCGCCTTTCATCAAGCAGAGGTGCCCCTCAAGGTAAGGAGCGGCAAAATTCTGTGGATAGGCCCGGGAAAGGGCCTTGATGACCCCTTCAGCAAGTTCCAGATCCCCCACATAAAGGGCCACCTCGGCCAAACGGACCGCCAGATCGTAGTCATTCACTCCGACCTGGGCGTATATCTTTTGGTAGATAGAAAGGGCCTTCTGGGCAGAGCCTTCGACCAGATAAAAATCCGCCAGATAGGCGAGGTATCTCCAGCGGGCCTTCTCTGAAGGGGCAAGATCAACCATCTTTTGATAGGCCTCCTCTGCCCTCCGGGGGCGAGCCTCGTGGCGGTAAAGATTCCCCAGGGCCATGTAAACCTCGGGGCGATCAGGAGCCATCTCCCGGGCCTTAAGATAGGCGACCTCTGCCCGTCTGAGCTCACCTTTAAGGAGATAAAAATCTCCCAACTCCAGATAGCAGCGGAAATCAGAAGGCCGCTTTTCCATGGCCTCCTTAAAAAGGGCCTCCGCCTGGTCAAGTTGACCGGAGAGGGCTTTAAGATTGCCCAGGATTAAAAGGGCGTAAATGTTGTCCGGATCGATCCTCTGAAGCTCCTGAGCCAGGGACTCTGCCCGTTGATAGTAGCCGGTTATGAGATAAAGATAGCCTAATTTGACCAGGATCCTGGGGTTTTTTCTGTCAAGATCCAGGGCCGTCTCCAAACTCCGGATAGCCTCATAGGGCCTCCCCCGATAGATCTCTACCAAACCAAGCTGATACCAGAGCTCTGGATCATCCGGGATGAGCTCCTTTAAAGGAAGAAGCATCCGGTAGGCCTTCTCGTAGTTACCGCTGGCAACAAGCTCTCTGGCCTGGCTGAGAAGGACCTCAGGGGCTGGCTTCTGCTGACAACCAAAGGCAAAACAGATAAACAACCAGAGCAAGACTAGGCCCCTCAGCACTTAGACCCTCCTGGCCATAGAGAGTAAAAGAGCAAATAACAGGAAGAGCACCGAGACCAGAAGCAGATTCTCCATGACCCAACCCCAGATAAGTACCAGAAAATTAAAGATCCGACCCAAAAGGCCATAATCCCCCTCTGGGCCATAATCCTCATGGGCCTTAGGAGAGGCCCTGTTGATGACCTTGCCAGCTTGCCCCAACCTCCTTGACTCTTTAAGGCCCAGAGTCGGCCCGATGACGACCGACTCTGGCCGCCTCAAAGCTACCGTATAACCCTCGTTCTGGGAGTTTTTTTTCTTCTCTGTCTTCTTAAGGGCCACCCTCTCTTGGCCAAGTAGCCCCATGGGGGCCTCTGAAATATAACCTGGAAGGCGATCGGCCAGCAGTTTTCCTTTCTTTCCCAGACTCTTTAAAATCTTCTGGGTTCGCCGCCTGGCCTCTTCCAGCTTTCGCTGATCTTTCCTGAGCTCAAGGAGGATCTGAAACTTGTCGGCCAGAAAATAGCGGATATTGCTCTCAAGATATGATTGCCGAAGACCACGGACTGCCGGATAGCGCAGATTGACTGTGGCCAGGGGAGTAAAGCCTCCGGTCTCAGAAACGAGCACACAGCGGCCCAGAGAGAGATCTTCACAAATAAGATGCCAGGAAAGGCCCTTCTTCTGGCGGAGTTCCTCTTCCAGAAGCCTTTGAGCCAGATCCGGAGAGGCCGGAGACTGTCGCCAATAGGCTTTAAGGGAGCCGGAGAAGAATAAATTAATAAATATCAAGACCACAAAAGGCCTTATCCAAAAGGACCAAGTCATGGATTTTTTAAAAAACCGTTTTTTTTCTAAAGCATACAGTCTCAGGCTAAGGGAGCAAACAGAAATCCCCTTCCCAGGGCCAAAGGATTATAGAGGTCTGGCCGGGTTGCCGGCAACAACCGTGTCGTCGGGGACAGGTCTGGTGACTACTGCCCCGGCGGCCACCGTAGCCCTCCGGCCGACCTCGGCCATAACCACGGCTGATTCCCCGATCCAGGCGTACTTCCCGATGCGGATGGTCTCAAAGACATCTTCTTCTGCCGGGCTGAGGCTTCCATCGGGCAGACGACGGTGCTGTCTGCGGCCACTAGGGATACTTACCCTAGAGGCAACGAGAACTCCTTCCTCAAGGATGGTTTTTCCCAGGATGGAATAGGGCCCTATATAGACCCCTTTTTTAACTACGGCCCAGGGCTGACTGAAAAAGGCCCCAAAACCGATCTCCCACTCCCAGCTACACTCCGGAAAGACCAGCCAGTAGTAGGCCCGACGCAAAAAGGCCCCAGGAAGACCCGGGATCAAGGCCAAGGCCTGGGCCCAGAAAAGATAGAGTCGATTTTGAGAGAAAAAAAGACGCTCAAGGCGCCAACTAAGCCAGGGTAAAAAAACCAGGACTACCGAAAACCAATTGAGAAAACTCTTAACAAAAGACATCTCTGCCGCCGAATATTAGCCAAGCCCATAGAAAACAGGCAAGGCTTAATTTAAGGCGCTATAGATCTACTCCAGGCGGCCTTGGTCTTGCGCCCCCAAACATAGTAGAGGAAGATAAAAGAGACCAATGGAAAAGGACTATTTACCTATAAGGTTCAAGGAACCACTGGGGCTGCCCCGCAAGGATGAGCCGATTACCCTGGGGGTGCCCCTGCCCCAGGGCCTTTTTAAAGATGGGGAGCTGACCATCAAGGACAGTCAGAGCCAAGCGATTCCCACCCAGTGGAAGCCGGCCCTCTTTTGGCCTGATGGGAGTGTCAAGTGGGTGATAGTTGATTTCCTGGTCGATATTGGCCCCTATGAAGAAACCACTTACTATCTAGGCCCTGGGACTCCCCCAAAATTTGCTCCTCTTATCTTAGAAAAGACCAGAGAGGGGCTCTCCGTTGATACCGGAATCATCCGCTGTAGCCTCTCCCCAGAAAGGCTTTGGCTTGGGGGAATAAGTGTGGCCCAAGGGGATCTTGACGGGGTTTGTTCCTTCTGGAGGCTCCTCGGAACTGAAGGCCAGCCGGCCAACTGGAAAAAAGAATCGCTCAGCGTCGAATCCTCCGGGCCCCTGAGGGCCACGGTCACCATCAAGGGGCGTCTGTCCTGTCAGAGGCAAGATCTTGACCTCGGCTTTACTTGGCGGATCTCCTTCTTCGCCGGCCTCAGCCTCATAAAGATGGAAGCCGAACTCCACAATTCCCGTCGGGCCCAACACAAGGGGGGCTATTGGGACTTAGGTGATCCAGGATCCATGTTCTTTAAGGAGTTCTCCCTGGTCGTAAGACTCCCAGGGGCCAGAGAGGCCCTGATCAAGCCTGAGCCCTCGGAAAAGGAGTTCCGCTTCCTCCCCCCGGAACTTGAGCTCTACCAGGATTCAAGCGGAGGGGACAACTGGCAAAGTCGCAATCACATCAATCGCTTGGGTAAAATTCCTTTAAGGTTCCGGGGCTATCGTCTCCGGGGCCTTAAGGAAGAGTTTTCCGGATTACGGGCCACGCCGATCATCCGGCTCCTCAGCCCTAGAGCCCAAGTGGCCCTGGGATTGTCCCACTTCTGGGAGAACTTTCCCAAGGCCATAGTGAGCACGACTGAGGACCTGACTCTTGAGCTTTTCCCCCACCAGTACGGGGATATTCATGAGCTTCAGGCCGGAGAGAGAAAGACCCACACGTTCTGGCTTTCTTTTGGCCATCAGGGGCAACCGGCTCCTGATCTGGGTTGGGTATCTGCCCCTTTGGTACCGGTAGTTGACCCCTCCTGGGTGGCTAATAGCGGGGCAGTTCTTTTCTTCACCCCTGCCTCTCAGGAGGTCTCAAGGGACTATCTGGCCATTGTCAAGACGGCCATCGAGGCCGACCAATCCTTTTTTGCCAAGCGGGAGATCATCGACGAGTACGGCTGGCGCAACTTCGGCGATCTTTATGCCGACCATGAAAACGCCTTTAACCAGACAGGCTCTCCCCTCATCTCCCACTACAACAACCAATACGACGTAATTTACAGTGGCCTTGTCCATTTTCTGCGTTCAGGGGACGTTCGCTGGTTTAAGCTGGCCGACGAGCTAGCCCGCCACGTCTATGACATAGACATCTATCACACCGATGAAGACAAGCCGGCTTATAATCACGGCCTCTTCTGGCACACCTTCCACTACGTAGATGCCCATCGGTCCACCCACCGTTGTTACTCAAAAGACGCTGGAATTACTGGAGGTGGGCCATCTAATGAACATCTTTACTCCTCAGGTCTCTTGTTACATTATCTCTTAACCGGAGACCCTCGCTCAAAAGAAGCAGTTATAAGTTTTGCCGATCACGTCATCGATATGGACAAACCCTACAGGGTCCTTTCCTGGCTTGATCGCAGCCCCAGCGGGCTAGCCAGCCAGACTCGAGATCCTTGGTATCACGGGCCAGGCCGAGGAGCCGGGAACTCCATAAACTGCCTTTTGGACGGCTTTCTCCTTACCGGAAGACCTGGGTATCTAAAGAAGGCCGAAGAACTCATCCGGCGTTGTATCCACCCCCAGGACGTCCCGGAGGCCTTGGGGCTTAAGAGGCCGGAGGAACGATGGTCTTATCTGGTCTTTCTCCAGGTCCTGGGCAAGTATCTCTTCTTAAAGGCCGAATGGCAACAACTAGACGAGATGTTCCACTACGGCCGGGCCGCCCTTCTCCATTATGCCGGCTGGATGGCGGCAAACGAATACTATTATCTGGACAGACCCGAGCTTCTCGAATATCCCACCGAGACCTGGGCCGCCCAGGAGATAAGAAAGGCCGAGGTTTTTAACTTGGCCGCCTATTTTGCTAAAGACCAAGAGCAACGGAATCTTTTTGAAGAAAGGGCCGAATATTTCTTCTCAAGGAGTATAGAAGGTCTTCTCTCGTTTAAGACCTGGCACTACACCCGCCCCTTGGCCATTGTGTTGGGTAGTGGCTTTAGCCGGAGCTGGTTCAAGAATAGCCTTAAGAAGGCCCCCCTTATCCCCCTCGATCAGGATTTTGACCCCGGCGCCAGGAAGAGATTCGTCCCCCAGAAGATCCGGGCCAAAAAGAAACTCAAGATCATGGCTGGTCTCTTCTTGGTTATGGCCACGGCCCTGGGGGTTTGGTTGGCTTTTTAATCAACGAAGTCGCGGAACCAGAGCTCAATCCCCACCATGGTGCCTAAAAGATGGGCATAGTTCTTCTGGCCAGAGACATGGGCCTCAAAGATTTCTTTAAGGCCTTGAGGATCGTAGATTCCCCTCTCAAGGGTCCTTTTGTCAAAAAGGAGTTGGCGAGTGCTTTCCCGGAAATATTTCCGCTGCCACCTGGAAAATTCCGTATAGTGCCTAAAGCCCGGAAGGCTTAAGCGTTTCAAGAGGGAGTTAAACTTGTCGGTCAGGAGCAGACGCAAGCGCCCGGCATCAAGGGGGGC
This sequence comes from Thermosulfuriphilus sp., assembly GCF_054026695.1. Classification (NCBI taxonomy): domain Bacteria; kingdom Pseudomonadati; phylum Thermodesulfobacteriota; class Thermodesulfobacteria; order Thermodesulfobacteriales; family Thermodesulfobacteriaceae; genus Thermosulfuriphilus; species Thermosulfuriphilus sp. The sequence continues at coordinate 3,119 of NZ_JBPMLP010000045.1, read as the reverse complement.
CCCGGTATTTGAATTGGGGACCTTTATCAGAGCCGGCTGATACTGCCGGACCACAGCCACATGGATCTCACCGGCCCAGCGTCTCTTCGGATGAAGCCTTAAAAGAAGGTCCAGAAAATCTTCATCCATAAAGGGAAGTCTGATCTCCACTTGGCTTCTGAAGATGGCCAAGGAGGCCACCGCCTGCCGGCGAATATATTCCTTGATGAAGTAATAAAGGGTGAGATCAACCGGAGAAAGCAAAGATGAGACCGGGGCCAAGACCTCCTCCAGGGAGCTCCTGGCTATGGCCAGCTCCTCTTTGAGCTCCTTAGAGACAAAAAGCCCCTCCGGGTTGGCATCTCTTAAGACCAGATTCGCCCGGGAAAAGATAAAGTCAATAACTTCTTTCCCCTCAAGGCCAAAGACTTCCTCGGTCGGCTGAACCGGATAGGCCAGCGAGGCCTTGGCAATCTCACCTCCATGGCCTCGCAGGAGGATCTTAAAGGGGGCCCTTTGGAAGTATTCCAGGGCCGCTTTCTCAGTAGACTCGTGGGGGTGGTACATGCCATCGCTGAGCCAGATCAAAGTCTCCGCCAAGGTCTGAAAATCTTTGAGGTGCTCTTCTGTGATCTCCACAAAGGTGTGTCTGGTCCCGGCTATCTGGGCCATCAGGGCGGCAAAGCGTTCATCCTGGCACCCTTTAAGCCCCAGGGTGTAGGAAGGGATCCCTTGGGCCTCGGCCCCCATGGCCGCCAGGATAGCCCGAGAATCAAGTCCCCCGGAGAGAGAGATCCCCAGGTGTTCTCTGAACTTAAGGCGCCTCTTAACGGCTTGGCCAAAGGCATAAACGATCTCAGAGGTAGGCAAATCTTGATAGCCCTCCGGAGAAAAAAGCTCCCGCAGACGCCAGTAGGCTCGAAGCTCACAGGACCCAGAGGGCTTAAAAAGCAAGATGCTCCCCGGAGAAAGCAGGCGGACATGGCGGAAAAGGGTCTTATCCCCCAGAAGATGACCGTAATAAAAAAAGTCGGCCAGGGCCCGGAAATCAACCTCCTTTGAGAGTCGGGGCCAAGCCAACAGGGCCTTGACCTCCGAGGCGAAGAGGACTCCCTCCGGAGACCAAGTATAATAAATGGGCTTGAGACCGAACTTATCGTTGGCCAGAAGGAGACAAGAGTCCTTTTTATCAAAGAAAGCCAAGTTAAAGAGGCCTTTTAGGCGGCCGAGAAAGGCCTCCCCCTCTTCTTTGAGGCCCTGGAAGATCAAGAGGGGATCACCCTCCGTGGTCTCCCCATAGAGCTCACCATCAAAGATAAGGATGGCCTCCTCATCCTCAACCAGTCCTACCCCTGGCCCCAAGTTGGCAAAGGGATGGCCCACCCGAGCCAGGGCTAGGCCTTTATCCTGGACGACATGGAGGCTTAGGTGATGATCCGGCCTCTGGCTCATGGCCTGAGCCATGTTTTTGATCAAGTCAACGGTGTTCAGAGCTCCCTTGAGCAAAAATCCCGCTATCCCTGGCATAGAACTCTCCTAAAATTCCCAGAGGGGGTTGACCGAATAGGGAATGACCCGGAAGATCTTATAAAGAACAGGTATCCGGGTAAAGAGGAGAAAGACAAAAGAGACCAGACAGACAGCCAGATAGACCATAAGGCCGACTTCTTTGTAGAGGTGTTCCGGTCGCTGGGCAGGGCTGTTGGGCCGGAAGCCTATCTTGAGATAATAGGCGAAGAAACCGGCAAACAAAGGAGCCACAAGGATGAGTTCTAGATGGTAGCGGATGATAAATATCCCAAAGAAAAAGGCACAGGCCACCGCATAGTAGAAGATGCTCAGCAGGAGACGCTCCTCGGTGTAGTATCTAAAGGAGGCCCGATAGTTACCGGCGACCTCCCTGTCGTCTATCATCCGGTATTCAGCAAAACGCTTGGTGGCCATAAAGAAGGCCCCGGCCATCCAGTAGGAGATGATCAGAGATAGAGGGGGCACCTTATGGGGAATAAGGGCAAACCAGCCCAGGAAAAGACGCAAAGGATTATTAATGGACTCAGTAAGGACATCCACATAAGGGATATCTTTGGTTCGAATAGGGGGAATATTGTAGGCCAGCCCGGAAATCCAAAGCCCCAAGGCAGAGAGAAAAAAGGGCACGTTTATCAAATAGGCAATTCCCAAACCAATGATGGCCAGAGTAAGCCACTCGATGTAGGCCACCGGCAACAAGACCCGCCCCGAAGGGATGGGGCGGTACTTTTTGGTGGGGTGAAGGGCATCTTTGGGGGCGTCAAGGATTTCGTTGATCACGTAGTTGCTTGAGGCCACCAGACAGGTGGCTACTACCGCTAAAAAAAGCTTGAGATACCAAGCCCCATGGGCCAGACCCGGCTCTATAAAAAAGGCCAAAAGGACGCCGAGAAGCATAAATCCGTTTTTGAACCAGTGATCCGGACGGGCAATGGCTACATAGGCCTTAAAATCCATGAGCACTACTCCTCAGACAATTCAGATACCTCAAAGACCTGGATCCGATGGTTTCCAGAATCTACCACGTATATTCGCCCCCGAGGCCCGAAGGCTAAATCCGTAGGTCTCAAAAAGGCCCCTGGGGTTTGACCTTCACCTCCAAAGGCCAACAAAAAATCCCCCTTAGGCCCAAAAACCTTGACCTGATGCCTCCCCCAGTCTGCCACCCAGAGGCGCCCTTTCTGATCTATAGCCAGCCCAGAAGGATGTTTAAGCCCCCCTTCTCCCTCTTTTCCTCCGAAGAAGAAAAGAAAATGGCCCCTTAGGTCAAAGACCTGGATCCGGTGGTTTTTAAAATCTGAGACATAGACCCAACCGTTGGGCCCTATGGCCACGGCCAGGGGGTTTAAAAAACGTCCTGGCCGCCCTCCCCGGCCTCCAAGGTCAAAAAGGTGTTGCCCCTGCTTTGAAAAGATCCGTAGGCAATGGTTACCCCAGTCAACCACCCAGAGACGCCCCCAAGGGTCAAAGGCCAGATCTCTGGGATTCTTAAAGCCTCCCCAGAGGCCCCATCTTTTAATCACCTTAAGGGCCCGACCCGTCTTATCCAGAACCTGGATTCGGTTGTTACCGGTATCGGCCACATAGAGTAAGCCATCTGGGCCGATGAC